>JAOZLU010000301.1 GCA_029934695.1 Desulfobacterales bacterium
GATGTTTGATGTTTTGGGCAAGAATGAAGGATATCTTATTTATAATTTTTACCGCGGCTGTCAGCATTTTATTATTGACCGCACTATTATATCATGTTATTTTCCCTCCGATTTGTTTATAAGTACCCGGATGAACGCGGATGAGTCCGGCAGACAGGCCGTCTGCGCTCATCTGCGCTTCACAATGAAAATCGAGTTTCATATAATATGGTCAGTTCTGATCTTCAGTTGCATGATTTTGGCCACAATATCATCCTGAAAGCATCGGGATCGTAAACTTGCCCCCGCTCGGCCCGGATTGGCAAATCCGGTGGAAGCGGTAATGAGAAAAGTTTTGTAATCTCAAATACATAAGAACAAAATCTGATCCACTCTGCCATTCCCGTAAAAGCGGGAATCCGGAAATGACAGGAGGCATTCTGATTTTAAAATTACTAATATAATAAAATAAATGTCAGCAAACGATTATATTCTGATTATAGGTTATATCTTCGGTTTTTACATGGCTTGGAACATCGGAGCCAATGATGTCGCAAACTCTATGGCTTCAGCCGTCGGGGCCAAAGCGATTACGATTCGCCAGGCGGTCTTCATTGCCGGGATATTGAATGTTTTGGGTGCCACATTTATCGGCTCCCATGTAACAAATACAATCCGCAAAGGGATTGTTTCAACCGAAATCCTCAGCGATCCCCACCTGGCTCTTATCGGTGCGCTTTCTGCGCTGCTTGCCGCGGCCCTGTGGGTTTCCTTTGCAACCTGGAAATCTCTGCCGGTTTCCACAACCCATTCCATTGTCGGTGCCATGATCGGTTTCGGCATCATGGCAGGCGGTTTTTCAGTAATCAACTGGATAAAACTTGGCGCTGTAGTGCTGAGTTGGATCATTTCCCCTGTTTTCAGCCTTGTCATTGCTTATTGCATGTTTAAAATAATTATAAGACTGATACTCTGTAAAAAGGATACTTATATCCATGCGCTGAAATTGTCCCCGTTTTTTATAGGGATTGCCTTTTTTGTTGTTGTTTTGTCATTTCTGTTTAAAACGCCTCTGGGCAAAAAACTTTCAATAGAGATGCCTGCTGCATTGCTCATATCGCTTATTCTGGCCGCCCTGGTCGGCTTCGCAGGAATGAAACTTTTAGGCAAATTTGTTAAAAAAATAAACTCAGACGGTGCGGAAGAGATTTTCCGGCGCATTCAGATCGGAACATCCTGCTATGTTGCCCTGGCTCAGGGCGCAAACGATGTCGCCAATGCCATCGGCCCCCTTGCCGTCATCTACTTTCTGGTCAACGAAGGCAACGTGGGGGCCACAGTGCCAGTGCCTGTTTTCCTGCTTATGTTCGGAGGTGTCGGTATCGCCTTCGGAGTATCTATGGCAGGATATCGGGTAATGGACACCTTGGGAACAAAAATTACCACTTTGACCAATACACGCGGGTTCTGTGTTGATTTTGCAGCAGCAACCACGGTGCTTATAGCCTCAAAATTGGGGCTCCCGGTTTCCACAACTCACGCGGCAGTGGGCGGTGTCATAGGAGTCGGCCTTGCACGCGGGCTCGAAGCTGTCAACTTCAGAATCATTTTCAAAATCATGATTTACTGGGTTCTGACCCTGCCGGCCTCGGCTGTTACCAGCATGATAATATTCAAAATCCTTCAACTCTTTTTATTTTAAAAAGCAGTTTACCAGTTATCAGTTACCGGCCAACCGGCTGTGCACACAGATGAAAATCTGAAGATGTCGGGAACATAGTCAGTAACTTACATTGATTTACATAGGAGGTCAACTATGCGTATTCCATTTCTTTCACTATTTATAAGCTCCCCGTTTGACGGCCTTCAGGAACATGCGGAAAAAGTCAAGGAATGTGCATGGACTTTTCAGCAGGCCATAGAGTGCTATGCTTCGGAGAAATGTAAAACATTTGAGGAACTCAGGCAGGAGGTCGGTCGGCTGGAAAGCGAGGCTGATGCCATAAAACGGCGCATACGGGGCCATATTCCCAAAGGAACCCTGATGCCTGTGGACAAATTCCAGTTGTTCAGATATTTGAGAGAACAGGACGGTGTTCTGGATTCGGTGGAAGATGCCCTGAACTGGATTTCTTACAAACCCGAACCGGGGATCCCGGAAGAACTCGAAAAAGAGTTTTTCCTTCTGATTGATGCAACCATCGAACCGATAGAAGAACTGGCCAGAATGACCGCTGAGGCAAGGAAGTACTTTAAAAATTTCTCAGAGAAACAACGGAATCTTGTGAAAGATATCATCCGCAACCTGCGGCAAAAGGAACATGAGGCAGACAAGGCAGAAGAAATAATAAAAAAGAAGGTCTTTCATATAAACACAGATCCGGTTACCATATTTCATATCGTCAGACTGGTTGAAACAATCGGCTCCATTGCGGATCATGCTGAAAATGCCGGCGATATGATGCGGGCAATGCTTGCAAGGTAGTGCAAGGATTCGATAAAGTTCATAAAAAATGCTGAACTCCTTCATTTTCCTGAGAACGGACTTCTGCAAATCACTTTTTCCCTGATGCCTCAGAAAACAATCCCTGATTATAATGTCTTTCGGAGGTTTACGCCAACACGCGGGAAAGAAATCCGGTTTTTTCCGGCAGGAAAAAACCGGTTTCTTCTGATTTCTGACCTGAAATCAGCGAGATTCAAAAAATCCGCTGATTCTGAGGTTCAGGATGCTGCTCAGTGAACGGTTTTGCTGTTCACCACCGACATGATGTCAAGCACGGTGATGCAGCCGTCGTCATCAAGGTCGTAGAACGGGTCCCAATTTTCGCTGTCAACGCAAGCGTTCCATCGGGAGGATATTCGCACGATGTCGCTGTCATCAATGTCGCCGTCACCGTCAAAGTCGTAAGAGAGCGTTTCTTCGATGATTCCGAAATTAATGACTGCCGCCTCATCAGCAGCGGATGCGGATACAGATACATCGGCTTTGAGAACCTGATGGGCTTTGATTCCGATATTCATTGTTTCCGACTCAGTTTCGATACCATCCTGATACCGTTTCATTGTCACCTGACAGTTCTCGTTCTCCAGGCCGTGCAGGACAAGACGGTAATCGTATTCCCCTTCTCCGTAGTCAGGCAGGGAGATCATCTGGTGTCCGTTTTCATGGAACATCAGCGAGGCTCCGGGAATGTGCCCGCCTTCCTTTCCGATCATTCTGCCTTGGGAATCATACACCATCAGGTCGGCACTGCCGTCAATTTCCACGGAGAAGACCGGGGCGTCAGGCGTCACGACATGCTCCAAGATCAGCTTGCCGAGTTCCGAGTCTCTCCAGTCAGTCCATCTGTCATCCCGCCTCTTTTTCCTGCTTCTCTCCGGAGGGTTGACCAACGAATCCAAAGAGGGAACCGCGTTGACCGTCGCGCCGGTGATCTTGACGATCAGGTCGTTGTAGTCCCGATCACTGTCTGGGCTTCTCAGGTCTATGTCTTCATACACGAAGGCCTTGCCCATCTTGCTGATCTCCGCGACTTGGCCCAGATGCAACCCATAATCCGCATTCGGGGATATGATCGAAAACAGAGGGCGTTTCTCTCGTTCATCGCTAAAAGGATCTTCAGCCGCCTCCTCAAACGAGGCATTGGGAATCAGGATGGTGGCAATCCGATCTCCCGGAGCCATATCAAGATATTTCGTTCCGAGATAGGGGCCATTATTATGATCTCCCCGCTCATCCTCGAATACCCCTCTGAAACGTGCGCCTTCCTTCCGATCCGAAAACACAATATGGCCTTCCGCTGTGTTTGATCTGGCCCGCCGGATCGCTTCTATTATAAAATCGTACTTTGTCAGGGATTCCATTCTGGTGAGGCTGAATATCCCAAACTCACCCTTGTAATAGCCTCCGCCGTCATACAGCCAGTCTATCTTTACAAGGCCCTCATCTCCCACGATGAACACACCGGCTTTAAATGCCAAGTTCGGCACTGATGTCTTTTCATGCGGATCTGACCAGCCTTTATATTCCACCCAGGCTTTGTACTCCTCAATGTTGGTGTAGCCGTCTCTGTCCGGGTCATTCCATGCGTCATCCGCCAATGGGTCCAGTTTCTGCCAGACCTCCCAGGCATCTGTCATGCCATCCCCGTCGCTGTCTGACGCGTCGGTCACGCCATCACAGATGGCGATGTCTGTGCCAGGACATGTTCCATACATCAGCTCGATCACATCCGGCAGGCCATCGCCATCCGTGTCTTTGGGATATTCATCAGGCACGGACTCCGCTTTGTTCGGATCACTTCCAGCCTCAAATTCCTGGAGATTGGTGAACCCGTCAAGGTCAGGATCGTCGGATGGGTCATCTATGTCGTGCCAAATCTCCCATCCGTCTTTGATGCCGTCCTTGTCACTGTCTGACTTGCTCGGATTTGTGCCATAAACATCCGTCTCCACCCTGTCTGGCAACCCATCGTTATCCGAATCCTTGGGCTGATAAGGTTCAGGTATGGATTCCCAATCCAGCGGATGGCTTCCGGCCTTGAACTCCTCAAGGTTGGTGAAGCCGTCTTCGTCCAAGTCGTCATCTGCCAGCAGGTCTCCCAAGCCGTCAGGGTCATGGGAGCGTTCCCAGACATCGGACATACCATCATCATCCGCATCCTCATTGAAATCTATGAGACACGCCCCAGAAGATGGATTATCTGGCGTGGAATCAGCATCCAGCGGGTCGCTTCCAGCATTGGATTCCTGAAAATTGGTAAATCCGTCGCCATCTGCGTCATCCTCTGCCTCATCTGTAGATGAAGGCTCAAATCCGTGACAGACTTCCCAACCGTCTGTCATGCCGTCATCATCCGTATCCGCCTTATCCTTGCTGGTCCCGTAATCTGCTTCAAGCACATCAGGCAGGCCATCCTCATCCAAATCTTCCGGCTGATACGGGACAGGTACGGAATCCGAATCGTTCGGATCGCTTCGGAACTCGAACTCCTCAAGGTTGGTGAAGGTGTCTCCATCCGCATCATCCATAGGATCATCCACTCCGTTGAAGAACTCCCACCCGTCCGTCATCCCGTCAGCATCCTCATCCGCCACTTTCGGGTCATTTACGAGTTCTTTTTCCACCACATCCGGCATGCCGTCATCGTCCGAATCTATGGGGCGATGGGAATTGGGCATGTCATCCGGATCATTGGAATTGGTCCTGGCCTCGTACTCCTCAAGGTTGGAGAACTCGTCTCCGTCCGGATCGTCATGGCCATCCTTCTTTTTGGCCGGATCCAGTCCGTGATAGACTTCCCAGCCATCTCTGATGCCGTCGCCGTCGCTGTCCGGGTTGTCAGGGTCGGTTCCGTACTTTTCTTCCTCTACAACATCTGGGAGTCCGTCATTATCCGAATCTTCAGGATACTCAGAAGGCGGATAGTCAGGATTGGAGTTCGCATCAAAAGGATCGGTCCCTGCCTCAGATTCCTCCAGGTTGGAAAATTCGTCTCCATCTGAATCTTCAGACGAATCGTTAGCCATGTTCGGATCCAAGCCGTAGTAAACTTCCCATCCATCATTCAGACCATCACCGTCTGTATCCGGATTATCTGATCCGGTTTCATACTTCTCCTCAATCACATCCGGCAGACCATCGCCATCGGTGTCTTTCCAATAGACATCAGGCAGGGATGTTGCATCATGCGGATCGGTTCCTGCGTTGAACTCATGGAAGTTGCAAAATCCATCCTCATCTGGGTCCTCATGCCCGTCGGTCTCATCCGTCGGTCTCAGCTCGTGATAGACCTCCCACGCATCTTCCATGCCGTCGCCGTCGCTGTCCCGATTATTCTTATTGGTTCCGAACTTTTCTTCAATCACATCCGGCAGACCATCGCCATCGGAATCCAGAGGATATGCATCGTAGGCCCTGGGCGTGGAGAGCTTATCCCTCGGATTGGTACTGGCCTCAAATTCCTCGAGGTTGGTGAAATAATCAATATCCGGATCTTCACATGCATCGGTCGGATCAAGCGGATCCAGTCCGTGATGAACCTCCCAACCGTCTGTCACGCCGTCGTCGTCGGTGTCGGAGTCATTCGGATCGGTTTCATATACATCCGTTTCCATGAGGTCCGTCAGGCCATCACCATCGGCATCGGGGTAAACCGGAGGAGGCTCTTTGGAATAGACCGTTGCTGTCCCCCGTCGGGTGAGATCAGGATTTCCTCTTGATGTGGCCTCAATCTGAAGCCAGTCATGCTCGCCCACATCGTCTGGCAGCCGGACCTTCAGACAGAAGCTTTTATACTTGAAGGATGCAATAGGCACTGTGTGGTTTTCGACCACATTCAGCTCCCGCCCCTCAGAATCAATCACCTTTATATCATACCTGTCCTCCTCAGGACTGTTGTTCACGATGAACAAGGGAATGTAAGCAAAATTGTCTGCGGTATCCTCCACCCGACTTTTCTGAACATTCATAAGAAAGTCATAAATGATCTTAGATGGATGAAGGAGAACATTCTCTGTGCCGAAAATTTCGGAAAGGTCCACACAGTCATCCTTCAGAATGTTGTCCGCATAAATATCCACCCGATCACCAGCCTTCAGAATATTTTTTGCTGCTCCCTGAAGATCAACCACTCCGCAATTTCCCACAGCAATCGTGATCGTCTTGGATGCGAGTATGCATTCGGGACTGATATCTTTCAGATCAATAGTTGAGTTATGTCCGCCGGCAATGATAATATCTCCCTCACTATTCCAGCAGCCGTCTGTATATATATTTGGCGGATCACAGGAGATAACGCTTCCTGTTCCGCATCCTTCGATTATTCCTCTTTGAATCGTGGTGGGAGCGGTAAAAAGCAGATGGCCTGCATGTCCCGGATATCCGTTACAATGTCCGTGATGCGCTTCTCCGCCTTTGCCTGAGCCTATCCGTCCCTCCGCCATATTGATCGTCATGGTGTCGCTCAGAAGAATTACATCACCTCCGCTGCCGGAAAAGGAGTCTTTGCATGTTGTCCAGTCTCCGGAAGGTGTTTCAGATTTGCCGCCGTGTCCGCCATCAGCATTCAAGCTGCACTTTGGCCCGATTTTTCCCTTGTTGATAATCACATCAGCATAGACTTCGACATCACCGCCATCTCCTCCCAGTGCGAGGAACCCGAAATGATCGCCTCCTCGTCCGCCCATAATGATGCCATCCGGGCCATTATAGAAGGTATTCCTGGCGGTCAGTATAACATTTCTGCCCGAATCTGCGGAATTTCCATGGGCAAGTCCTGCTGCCCAAGACGGAGGATGGTAGATATAACAATTATCTCCGCCTGAATCGCAGAGCTTTCTGACAACCAAGGCATCAGGATCTGCTTTGCTCAAACCGTCTTTCCCCTGAATGGTTCCATTATTATAAATGAAATCCGTTGCCAAGAGTGTTATGTCTCTGTTCGGCATACTTTTCAATGTGCCGAAATTTGAGAGCCCCTTTATCCGGTTTCTCTCTCTCATTGCGGAAATCATTCCGGATTTACAGGCATCTTCTGTATCCTCTGTCCAGACTTCATCATCAGAGGGATTGAACAGCACTGTATGCCCTTCATTGATCCGAACAATATCGTCCGCTTCGGGGGTGCGATCCAGGTTCCAGGTATTTGGATCATCCCATTCTCCGCTTTGGATGCTTTCAATGTCCGGGCTTGCATCTTCGTTTGTTTCAGGAAGTGGTGCGGCCAGAAAATCCTGACCATAATGATCCTCCTCCACCGCCTCATATTCCTTTTTCAAGGGAACAAACAGATACGCGTCATCAGAGGGGATCAGCCGTCCTTCCCATTCAGGGTCAACCTCAATGCTGTAAAATCCCGCGATGTTCGTCACCACTTCCCTTGATGCTCCGTCTGCACCTTCCACCTTTATCGTCACGTCCGCAACAGCCAGCTTTCGATGATCGTGAAGACGACCCGAAATCGTATGGGTGGTTTTCGGCTCTTCGGAATCAAGTTGCCCCGTCAATTTCAGATATTCATAAGGAAGTTTGCAAGATTGGTAATCTGCCAAATTGCAGGTTCCGGAGCCGTCTTCAGCGACAATGGGATTGGTATCGTAATATTCTTCCAGCATATCTATGATACCGTCATCATCGTCGTCCTGGTCTTCGTTGTCTCCGATGCCGTCGGCATCTGAGTCGTACTGTTCATCCGGGTTTTCAGGGAA
>JAOZLU010000018.1:0-22676 GCA_029934695.1 Desulfobacterales bacterium
GGACGCGTAAAACGAAGGACCTCACTCGTTCCCAAGTACCTCACTCGTTCCCAGGTTTCAGGATTTGAGAGAAGAATGTGACTGAACTGATCCCTGGAAAGGATCAGCATCCGGGTAAGCTTTCTGGTCTCAACTGTGGCACATCGGGGCTCCGCGTCAATAAAGCTCATTTCCCCGAAATAATCGCCACTTCTGAATGTGTTCAGAATGATCTGTCTGCCGTCCGGGCTGATACTTATTGCATTCGCTTTTCCGGAGCAGACCGCATAAAGAGAGGTGCTGGCATCCCCTTCGGTGATGATGATCGTGTTTTTCAGATATGTCCTTTCCACAGCAATCTGGGACAGGATACTGATTTCCTCGTCATTCAGACAGGAAAACAGGGGGATATTTTTAAGAATGTCGTGCTGTTTCAATGAATTATTTTTTGAACGGGGTTTTCGGGTTTCCATTTTCAGTTCCATCAAAGTTAAAGGTTTAAAGTTGAAGCTTTAAGCACCCGGGCAAAAATTTCCCCAAATTTTATATCTCACACAAAGGCGCAAAGACACAAAGAAAAGGCACTAAAGTAGCTGTGCAAAAGTTTTATAACATTCTCACACAAAGCCGCAAAGAACACGGAGAGGGGCATTTTCCTTGTGGTCTCTGTGGCTTTGTGTGGGATATTAAAAATTTGGGGAAAAATGTTATGAAACTTTTGGACAGGTACTAAGCTAAAATTTATGACCCGCGGGGTTCGGATTATCAATCCGAACCGAGCAGGAGATCAGGCTTTGTCCTATATTAATATCAGGTTTGAGGATGTCAGGCCATCTGAAATTCTGATAAGTCCAAAAAAATTGTTGCATATTGAATATACCTTTGTTATATGTCTCTTATTGTCAGGGATGATATGAAAACTGAGTTTTCCAAAACTTGGTTTTTGAAAGTCTGTTTCAAATTTGATCATTAAGTATCAGGAAAAATGAACAAAAAATTAATTGACATAACAGATCATTTTGGCCCCGGAGAGACCGCCGCACTTTCCGATAATGACCAGAAGTCCCCTGAATCGTTCAGCAAAGCATATACAACAAAAATGCTGGTGATTCTGTTCACCGATATTGTCGGGTCCACCGCGTTGAAAGCGGAGCTTGGGGACAGAAAGGCTAAAATTCTGGATGATGAACATAAACGTCTTCTGCTGGGTATGCTTGAAGAAATTGAAAATGCCCAGGTGCTGCGTGTTGAAGGGGATGCCTATATTTTCCTTTTTCACAAGCCCGGTGATGCCGTGGAATTTGCCATTCGCACCCAGGCCCTGCACCGTAAAGCCCGCGCTGACCATCCCCGATTACCTGAGTTCCGGGGCCCACATCGCTGAATCCGCTATGGATAAGCTGAAATATAAAGTTATTAAATTACACAGTGTTTTCGAGAGCATGGATGACTACGGCACACCTGCGGTTAAAGAGGTGAGAGAAAAATACCCCCATCTTGCCCGGCAGATATTGAATCTTGATGACAGCATCATGGATTCAAAGCATAAAATATATAAATATCAGCTTGCTGCTGCCACACTTGTAATGGCGGCATCTGTTGAATCCGATGAAACCGAAAAGTTGAGTTATGCGGATCAGGCCATTCATTCCGGCCGCAAAGGAATTGCATTAGTGGAGGAATCAATGCAGAGGGCCTCAAACGGAGATGAACATGCCCAGGAGATATACGAGTGGATTACCTCTAAACAGCGGAAAGAACTGATGCAGTATCTTCTTGCAACGTCGTTTGCAATCAAAGCCGCAATAGGGGATGAATCGGCATTTGAGGAGGTTGAAAAACATCTGAATGCAATCCCGTCCGCCTACAAAGAGCGTTATCCTCCTGAGATGGAGCCGTATATAAAATGGGTTCTGGTTCAGAATTCGGATACATCTTCTGACACATCATATTCTCCGAAAACAGAACTGAGGCGGACGCGGGCGATGAAAGAAGAGGCGGATGAATTTAATTTTTTTAATTCACCGCCTATTTCTCCGGATGAATTAGGGGGCTACAGCGCGCTGATTATCGGGATAAACGAATATGCGGATAAGAAGATTCCGCACCTGAAAAACGCCGAAAATGACGCTGTGGCTATGGAGAGGGTACTCCGTGAAAGATACGGATTTACAGAGATAACGCTTTTGCTGAATCGTGAAGCCACCAAAAAAGAGATTAAAAGGGCGTTGCGGGATTTACGCAAACCCGGGAAAAATGAGAGCATTCTTATCTATTATTCCGGACATGGGGAGCTTGACCGCCTTTCCAAAGAAAAGAAAGATGGCTGGTGGATTCCGACAGATGCCAGGCACGGTGATATTGACACCTATCTTGACAATGTTATGGTTCTGAAGGAGATCAGCAACATGAAGGCGCGGCATATACTTCTCATCTCTGATTCCTGTTACGCGGGAACCCTTTTCGGTGAGACCAGAAGACTGCCTCCCATCGGCCAGCGGTTATATCGGGAGTTGTATGACTCGGAAAGCCGATGGGGGATGACATCCGGGAACAAACATCCGGTATCGGACAAAGGCTCGGAGGAAGACATTTTCAGCCCGGATGAGCGGCTTGGAAAATTCGCCCGGCAATAAAGGCTTTTTGTTCCCATGCTCGCGTATGGGATTGCATATTGATTCAAAGAATTATTTTAAAGAAAGGATAACGTATGACTCCATATAAGATTATTATAAAAGACTATTTGGACTTTCTTGATCCCGATGACATCCGCATAAAAGGAACGCGGGTTGGGATAGAAACGGTTTTGGATGATTATCTGAACGGTGTCAGTCCGGAAGAGATGGCAATACGCTACAGTGCGCTCACCCTCGAACAGATATATGCGACGATCACCTATTACTTGGGCCATCCGGATGAGACAGGCAGCTACCTGAGACGCTGGCGGAAATATGCGGAAGAATCATGGCAGGAGCAGCAGCGAAATCCGTCGCCTGCGGTGAGTCGGCTGCGTGAAATCAAGATGCAGCGGCAGCAGAGAGAGGAGGCTGCGTGAACGGACGATGTTATCTTGTGGATGAAAATACCACACGCGCTATTGTCAGTCAGCTACGCAGGCTGCAACCGGATATGATCATCGGAATTGTCGATGATGAAATGATGCCTCCTCTTGGTATGCAGGACCCGGACATTCTGTGCTGGATTGAAGATGAGGGATACAGTCTGGTTACCAGAAACCGGAAATCCATGCCCCGGCATTTAAGGGAACATCTGGCAGCGGGGTGTCATGTTCCTGGAATATTCACTTTGCGTCCGAACTCATCATTTGGAGAAATTATTTATGATCTGCTGCTGATATGGGAAGTGGCGCAATCGGATGAATATCGTGATCAGATTGTACATATACCACTCTGACAGTACACTTTTTGAAAGTATGACCGATGCCGCTGTCCGAACCGAGGTGGGCGGAAAAATTTAATTCATTATGAGTAAGAACTCGTCCGACCATAGAACATAAAAGATTGCGGACGGGATTGCAAATCCCGTCCGGCCTGGTAAAATCCCGTTTGGCTTGGATTCGTCCGACAACAGAGAGCAAAGTATTACGGACGGGATTGCAAATCCCGTCCGGCCTGGTGGCTTGGATTCGTCCGGCAGATTGCGGACGGGATTGCAAATCCCGTCCGGCTTACTTTTCTTCAGAACAGGAGGATCAAATTTTATGCTCAGAAGAATCTATATTGATAATTTCAAATGCTTTGTAAATTTTGAGTTTGCTGTTGAATCCGTAAATTTGTTTCTCGGCCCGAATGGTTCCGGGAAGTCAGGCATATTTGAAACGCTGCGGAAAATTCAATGCTTCATAAGCGGTGAGGGAAAGGTCGGAGATATTTTCAGCCCGGATGAGTACACAAGATGGCAGAACTCGCCGATCCAGTATTTTGAGATAGATGTTGGCGGCAAGGGGGGAGTATTCAGATACGAAATTGCTGTTGAATACGAACCTGAAGAAAATCTCATGCAGGTACGCCATGAGCGGCTGTGGTTCGACAGCAGACCTCTGATCACATTTGAATCCGGGGATCTGAAACTCTATCGTGATGATCATTTGGAAGCTTCAAACTTCCGGTTCGGGAGAGATCAGTCCGCGGTCGCTCTGATTCCCTCCGGGCGGGATAACAGACTGCTGACATGGTTTAAAAAGTATATGCAGGAAAAGCTCATTGTCTTAAAAATTGATCCCACAACAATGGTATCAGAAAGCGAACAGGAGGATAAACATCCCTCGGTGACAATGGACAATTTCGCCTCATGGTATCGCCATATTTCCCAGGATCAGGGAAAAGCCATAGAAATCACAAATAATCTCAAAGAAATCCTCGACGGGTTCAACAATTTCAAATTTGCGGAGGCGGGCAGAACCCGTCGCGCCCTCGGAGTAAATTTCCATGACGCATCCGAAGGCAAAAGACCGGTTGAATACCAGTTTCATGAGTTATCCGACGGTCAGCGCATGTTAATTGTGCTTTACACGCTTATTTACACAGTCCGATCCGAAGGAGTTACATTATGTATGGATGAACCTGAAAATTTCCTTGCTTTGCCGGAAATTCAGCCTTGGCTCGTAACACTTTATGATCTCTGTGGTGACGGTGAAATCCAGGCCCTGCTTGCCTCTCATCATCCTCAGATGATTGACTGCCTTTCACTTCCGTCAGGATACTGGTTTGAACGTCAGTGCAATGGTCCCGTCCGTGTCAGGCGGATTACCGAAAACAATGAAAGCGGACTGCCTGTCTCAAAACTTGTCGCAAGAGGGTGGCTTTATTATGAGCAAACGTAGAGCCAGAATCATAGTGTTATGCGAAGACAAACAACAGGAAGTCTGTGCGCGGCATTTTCTGCGCCAGTGCGGATTCCATCCGCGTAAAATGGAGTTTGTCACCTGTCCGAAAGGAAAACAGTCCGGTGAACAGTTTGTGCGTGAGAATTATCCATCGGAAGTCAGAGCATATCGCAGCAGAAAAAACCACATTTCAATCTGTCTGGCAGTCATCATTGATGCGGATAAGAAAACTGTGGATCAGCGATTTTCAATCGTTCCTGACGGGGCGAGATGAATGCTTTGAAAACAGGAGGTTAAGAAAAAAATTATGAAAAAGATAACACTTTTCGTACTTTGTCTGTTCAGTTTCTTATATCCGACCGTAGCGATGGCACAGAATGAAACCAGTTTTTTCACGCCGAACCTTCAGGAAGGAAAACTGGGCGATTATAAAGCCTTGATTATCGAGGTCAGTGAATATCATAACCCCAAACTTAATTTAAAAAATCCCAAAAACGACGCGATGGCTATGGCAAAACTCCTGTGCGAAAGATACGGATTCCATGAAGTGAAACTCCTGCTGAATCATCAGGCTACCAGAGAGGCAATTTATAACGAGCTCCTGAGGTTGGGAGACACTGGAAAGGAGACAGACAGTGTGCTTATTTACTACTCCGGGCATGGAGAAATATGTAGCCGCACAAAAGATGACGGATGACACGGTTTCAGAATATCCTGATGTAAAGTCCTTCGGAGAGCCTGTAGAACAATTTTTCAAATTGTTCAGAACGGCCTTGCAGAACAATTTTGCAAATGGTTCAGAACGGCCTTGTAGAACAATTTTACAAATTATTCTGAACAATTTGCAAGATCGTTCTGCAAATAGCAACAAAATCAGAGCATATTGAAATTTTATCTTGAAAAAAGTGAACGCTTGATTTATAGCTATATTTTAGCTACATTATAAATTGCAAATATCAGCAGACTGAAAACGCTCTGACCGCCCTGGCTGACAAATCCCTAAGGCAAGATTCGGATTTGCCAATCTGAACCAGTCGGTTGTCCGGAGCTTTTTTCCACTGTTTTCGGTCTGCTGAATGTAATCCACCCGTCATTTTCATGTAAAAAAAGACTAAGGAGAAAAAATAATGCTTTTACCCAAGTTTGATTTTCATGCTCCTGCAACAACAGAAGAGGCATGCCAGATGCTGACAGAACTCGGCAAAAATGCCAAACTGATTGCAGGCGGGACAGACCTGATGGTGAATATGAAACACAGGCTCATATCGCCGGAGCATCTGATTTCGATTTCAGGGATTGACGAACTGACGAAACTGGATTCGTCAGACAGTGTGATAAAAATTGGTGCCTGCTTCACTGTGGCAGATTTGGCAGAATCAGAAGAGATCGGGAAGAAACTGAGCGCGCTGCGTACCGGTGCCCGTGCCCTCGGGTCACCGCTGGTCCGGAACCTTGCGACCATCGGCGGGAACATCGGAACAGCCAGACCCGCGGCAGATATTCCCCCGTCCCTTATGGTCTATGGTGCGAAGGCAGTGCTGAAAAGCAGTACCGGTGAAAGAACGGTGTCTCTCGACAAGTTTTTCCGGGGTCCCGGGCTTACCGAAATTCAGGCCAATGAAATTCTCACAGAAATTCAGGCAGAAACGCCGCCACCGTACGCCGGGGCAGGGTATATCAACCTGGGAATCCGGAAGGCCCAGGATTGTAATCTGGTCAATGTGGCTTCCTTTGTCGCGCTTGACGGTCCTGATGGCATAATAAAAGATGCACGGATCGTCATGGGCTGCGTTGGGCCGATCCATCTGAGAGCACCATCCGCTGAAAAACTCCTCATCGGTGAAAAGCCTTCCGAGGCCATTTTTGCCAAAGCCGGAGCCGCAGCATCAGGAGACTGCACCCCCATTGATGATTTCAGAGGCTCGGCAGCATACAAAAAAGCCATGGTGGAAGTGCTGACGAGGAGAACCCTCGGTCTGGCTTATGATGAGGCAAAATATCGCGGATAACCGAGGACGCTGAAGGGAATTCTTTTGCAAATTCCCTGATTTCCGAACCATGGAAGGAGCGTCCATGATGTCGGCTCGCCGACGACATAAGCACAGATGAAAATTCGGGCAGGAGAGGACCCGCTCACCCCTCACCCCTTGCCCTTACCTGATTTACAGAGGAGATTCACAGATAATGAAAAAACTCTTATGTCTGAATATTAATGATAAAGAATATGAAGTGGCTGTGGAGCCGAATCAGACCCTGGTTGATCTGATCCGCTATGAACTCGGACTGACCGGAACCAAAAAAGGCTGCGAGATGGGAGACTGCGGCTCATGCACGGTAATTATGGACGGGAAGCCGGTCAATTCGTGTCTTGTCCTGGCCATGCAGGCCGATGGAAAAAAAATCACGACCATCGAAGGCGTGGAAACAGATGACGGCCTGCATCCCATACAGAAGTCATTTGTGGAAAAAGGGGCCATCCAGTGCGGATTCTGCTCACCCGGAATGATCCTCTCCGGGAGTGCTTTGCTGGAACGGAATCCGAAACCGGATGAAGATGATATCCGAAAGGCCATATCTGGAAATCTTTGCAGATGCACCGGATATCAGAAGATCGTGGAAGCTATAAAATCTGTTAATGAGTAGTCAGTCTGTCTCAATTGACAACTGACAACTGAATAAGGAGAAACCAGATGAGCGAATATAATGTCATTAATTCCAGAGCGTCCCGAATTGACACCCCTGACAAGTCCACGGGACGGGCAGTGTTCATAGATGATATGAGTATGCCGGGGATGCTTTACGGCGCTCTGTTGCAAAGCCCCCTGGCATCTGCAAAAATTCTCAGCATTGACACCTCGGCGGCTGAAAATCTCCCGGGAGTCAAAGCGGTCGTCACCGCCAAAGAAGCAGGACTGGTAAAGTACGGCGTAAGCCCTGCCCGGTATGATGAAACCCTTTTCTGTCACGACAAAGTCCGATATGTGGGAGACGAGATCGCCGCGGTCGCGGCCACCGACCTTGAAACGGCAATGGAAGCTGTCTCCCTCATTAAAGTGGAATACGAGGAACTGCCTCTTCTGCTGACCATTGACGATGCCATGGCCGAAGGAGCACCTGTCCTTCACGAAAAATACCCTGGAAACGTCTGCGCCGAGGTTCATCAGGAATTCGGAGATGTTGAGGCGGGATTCAAAGAATCTGACCTGATTAAAACCCAGACATTCAGAAACAAACGCCAGGATGCCGCATTTATTGAGCCACAGGGCTGTCTTGCCCGCTATGATCCGTCCTCCGGAAACCTCACGCTGCACAGTTCCACCCAGGTTCCCCATTATGTCCAGCGGACCCTCGCCATGGTGCTGAAGCTTCCCGTGGGAAAAGTGAGGGTTGTCAAACCTTATGTGGGCGCGGGATTCGGCATCAAGGCCGCGGCAAACCCCATGGAACTGAGTGCGTGTCTCCTTTCCATGAAGACCGGGAAACCAGTGAAGATGAACTACTCCAGGGAACAGGTCTTCATGTTCGGACGGGCCAGGCACCAGTTTACCCATACCATGACCACCGGCGTGAAAAAGGACGGCACACTCATGGCCCTGAAGCATGAATGCTACTTGGACGGCGGTGCGTATTCAAGCTTCGGCATTGCCACAGTCTATTACGCGGGATCACTTCTCGGCGGGCCGTACAAGCTGCCCAACATGAAATATGACGGATACCGGATCTATACCAACAAGCCCGCATGCGGTGCCCAGAGAGGTCATGGCGGCGTGGCAGCCAGGGCGTGCTGGGAACAGCAGTTGGACATCATTTCCGAGGAATTGGGAATGGATCCCCTTGAATTCCGCCTGAAAAATATGATGGTTACAGGAGATATCACCTGCAACGATCTCAATATGAGCAGCCTGGGCATGAGGGAATGCATTGATGCCATAAAAGAAGGGGCCGGGTGGGATGCGAAAAAAGGCAGGCTGCCCAAAGGAAAAGGCATTGGAATGGCCTGCGGCTTTTTTGTATCCGGCGCGGGGTATCCCATCTATCGCTCTGATACATATCACGGGACTGTTGTGATCAAACTGACCGAAGACGGAGGCACTGCGCTTGTTTACACGGCATCCGCCGAGATCGGTCAAGGTTCGGATACGACATTTGCCATGATTGCCGCAGAGGCTCTGGGTATTCTGTTGGAGAACGTGAGACTGGAATCCGGGGACACTGACTTCGGGGTTGACCTGGGCGCGTATTCCAGCAGGCAGACCCTGATGACCGGCCATGCCACGAAAGAAGCAGCGGAAGATGTCAAGAGGCAGGTACTGGAGGTACTTTCGGAGGAACTGAAGATTCCGGCTGAGGATATGGATATTAAAAACGCAGCAATCGTCTTTAAAAAGGAGAAACCCGATTTCAGTGCAATGCGGACCCGCTATATCAAGGAACATCGGGGCTGGTCTGACAATCCGGCCGAAGATGACGAACTCTCTTTCAGAGAGGCATCCCGTATAGCGTTTCTTGCCCGGGGGAGCATTGTGGGAACCGGCAAGTACAAACCCCACGAGCTGGGAGGCAAATTCAAAGGTGCCGCGGTGGGAACATCTCCTGCTTACGGATGTTCCGCCCAGATTGTGGAAGTCAGCGTTGATGAGGAAACCGGAAAGATTCTGATTGAAAAAGTGACAGACGCGCATGACTGCGGCCGGGCAATCAACCGGACATCGGTGGAGGGCCAGATGGAAGGATCGGTCTCCATGGGTCTGGGTGAGGCCATGTACGAGGAAGTCAAATTTGATGGGAAAGGAAGGGTCATCAACTCCGATCTCGCCGAGTACAAAATTCCCACATCTCTGGATATGCCCCCGGTGGAGCCTATCATTGTGGAAAGCAACGAGCCCAACGGCCCCTTTGGCGCCAAGGAGGTTGGCGAGGGGGCGATCATGCCTACCATACCGGCCATACTGAACGCGGTTTATGACGCGATTGGTGTGAGAATCCGTGAGCTTCCGCTGACCCCGGAAAGAGTGTATATGTCCATCAGGGAAAAGGAAAAAGAATAACAGAATCTGGAATGCGGAACTCAGGCTTCCTCAATCCAGCGCCGGTGGTGAAAGAAATCGCAGACAAATATCCGAAAACGCTCGGCGAAGGTTGCGGACGGGATTGCAAATCCCGTCCGGCTTGAGGAGTGCCAAAATGAAATTTTGGCAGAAGTAATAAAAAAAGGTTGCGGACGGGATTGCAAATCCCGTCCGGCTTGAGCCAGTTGCCTGGCCCGGCCCAGTTGCTCGGCCCGGCCTAGCTGCTCGGCTCGGATTGACAAATCCGAGCCATGTCGGGCGGGGATGAGACATGAAAACTTCGCTGTGACGGGACATACAGGTCAGCAGCGGGAAATCAGCCCTTCCGGGGGCTCACACAGGAGCAAGGAGCGGCATCATGACAAAAATGAAAAGACTTCCGGTGGGAGTGCAGGCATTCGAGACATTCGCAAGCCGGAACTGCGTGTATGTGGACAAGACGGAGCATATTCTCCGCATGACGGACGAGGGGATGTTCTACTTCCTGTCCCGTCCCCGGCGGTTCGGGAAATCCCTGCTGGTCTCGGTCCTGAAATGCCTGTTCCAGGCAAAGAGGGAGCTGTTTGACGGGCTGCGGATAGCGGAACCCGGGAGATGGGAATGGGAGGAGCATCCGGTGATCATCATTGATTTCAACGGAATCACTTATGACACGCCGGAGAATTTCCGCCTGTCCCTGACAGAGAGACTGACGCGCATGGCACAGGAACACGGGATAACACTGGAGAATTCCCTGCCCAAGGGAAAATTCGGGGAGCTGATCTCCGGTCTCCGGCGGAAAACCGGCATGCCGGTCGTCATCCTCGTTGACGAGTATGACAAGCCGATCATTGACCATCTCGGCAAAGGGAAGGCGGCCATGGAGACCGCCCGTGCCAACCGGGACATCCTGAAAAGCTTCTTCGGGGTGCTGAAGGACACGGACATCTCACCCATGCTCAGGTTCGTGTTCATCACCGGCGTGTCCAAGTTCAGCAGGGTCTCCATATTCTCGGAGCTCAACAATCTCAGGGATATCACCATGAATCCGGACTATGCGGACATGCTCGGCTATACAGAGGAGGAGGTGGGAACCTGCTTTGCCCCGTATATTGACGGTTTCTCACGGAAGACGCACATGCCCGGGACAGAGGTGAGAAAAAAACTGGAGCATCATTACGATGGATACAGGTTTTCCAGAAAGAACATAAAGGTTTATAATCCCTTCTCAGTTCTCAGCTCTCTTATCGAGACGGATTTCGGAAACTACTGGTTCGAGACCGGGACCCCGACCTTCCTGGTGAATCTGCTGAGGGAGAGGGACTGGCATCTGCCGGAGATTGAGAACACGGAGGTGACCGAGTCAGTCTTCAGCACCTACGACATTGACGATCTCAGGCCCGAGGCCCTGCTCTTCCAGACCGGCTATCTGACCATAAAGAATGTGAGGGGCAGAATTCACAGCCTGGGGTATCCGAATCATGAGGTGAGGACGGCCTTTCTCGAAATCCTTCTCACCTCTCTGGCGGAGGGAGCCACCGGGACCGGGATATCCAGATTCGTTCTGCTCTCAAAGTACCTGATGGAGGAGGATTTCAAGGCATTTTTTGAGACAGTCACCGCCATATTCGCAGCGGTTCCTTATTCTCTGAACTCCGGGCGGGACGAGGCGTACTTCCACACCATGTTCTATCTCATGGTGTCCGCGTCCGGAACAGATGCTGAGAACGAGGTGCTGTCCTGTCGGGGCCGCATTGACCTTGTCATGGAATTTCCTGACAGTGTCCATATCACGGAGTTCAAGTGCAACCGGAGTGCGAAGGCAGCCATAAGCCAGATACGGAAGAAGGGGTACGCCGAAAAATATAAACAGGGCGGAAAGAAGATATTTCTTCTCGGCATCAACTTCAGCACGGAGAAGCGGATTCCCATGGAATGGAAGGTGGAAACCGAGGGTGGGGAGGCGGTCATGACTGGGCAGAATGAAGTCTGAAGGATGAAATCCCCAGCCTCATATCGCTCAGATCGGACTTCGGCGAGCAATTTACCTGAATGCAAAAAAGGTTGCGGACGGGATTGCAAATCCCGTCCGGCTTGGGTGGGATTGCAAATCCCGTCCGGCTTGGGTGGGATTGCAAATCCCGTCCGGCTTGGGTCTGAAGGATGAAGTGCCTCTTTCATCCTTCTGACTTCAGACTTCATCCCTCATCTCTCAGACTTCAGACTTCATTCTTCAGACTTCAGACTTCAGACCTCATTTTGGCAAGGAGGAAATATGAACAGACAGGTTGGCCCGAAACAAGGCATTCAGAGAAAAATGGGGCTTTTCCTTATTCTCATAACCACATTCATTCTGGTCGGATTTGGGCTTTACCAGCATTTCAGAGACGCGCACAATATTACGGCGGATATCAATTGTCTTGCGGAAATGACGATACTCAGACTGGCTGATAATCTTGCACTGCCTATATGGAGCGTAGATGACAGTCAGATTGAGAAGGTGCTCCTATCCGAAATGAATGAAAAAAGGATCTATTCCGTCCTGATCAGAAAAAATGACGGAAAAAAGATTGCTGTAAGAGGCATTAAAAGGGATGACAGGTGGCAACTTATCGAAACAGAAAATGACGTTTCGGGCAGAAAAAGCAAAAAAATTGTGATGGAAGGTGAGGAATTGGGGGTTGTCGAAGTTTGTCTGACCAAAAAATTCATGGTAGCTGAACTGAAGCATGAAATAATCATAAAAATTGTGACGATTGTATTTTTGGACATGTCCTTGCTGATTGCCATTATGACAATCATACGAAGGAATGTCATCAGGCCCGTGAGGCTGGTCATCGCCGGCTTTACTGAAAGTGCTGAAAAGATATACTCGGCTTCGGCCCAAATATCATCCGCAAGTCAGTCACTGTCAGAAGGTTCGTGTGATCAGGCAGCGTCTCTGGAGGAATCATCCGCATCTCTGGAGGAAGTCTCCTCCATGAGCCGGCAAAACGCAACCAATACAGAGAATGCAGACAGATCTACGAGAAAAGCCGGTCAGGTGGTCATGCAGGCAGGCAATGCCATGTCCGCCATGACCAGTGCCATGGAAAAGATATCCGGGGTAGCCGGGGAAACTCATAAAATCATCAGTATGATAGACGGAATCACCTTTCAGACCAATATCCTGGCTCTCAATGCCGCTGTTGAGGCAGCCAGGGCTGGTGAGGCAGGACTTGGATTCGCTGTGGTTGCGGAAGAGGTGAGAACTCTTGCGGCAAAAACTGCTGATGCGACAAAACATACTGCCGATCTGGTGGAAAAGATTATAAGGCAGGTCAGTGACGGAACTGAATTTGCGATCCGGACCGATGCGGCTTTCAGAGAAGTTGCCGCAGTCTCAGCCGGGGCTGCCGAAAGGATCAGTGAGATTACGGCAGTTTCCAAAGAACAGGCCCAAATTGTCGGACAAGTAAACAAGGGGGTGATACAGGTGGAAAAGGTAACTCAGCAGAATGCGGCACACGCCCAGGAACTGGCGGCTGTTTCAGAATATATGAACGCACAGGCTGGGAAGATGAAGGGCTTTGTCAGGGAATTGGCCGCTTTGGTCGGGTAGAACAATTTTGCAAATTGTTTGCTGCTCACTGTCAACTGATTTATATAGAGCGTTACACATAATGTTTGTCAGCAGATGAATTTTTAACATACTGATAATAAAATAAAGTGTCAGAAAAAAATGATTTTGACAATCTTTTTGTTAAACGCTATAGATAGGAGGAAAGTATGAAAAATTGTATTCTTGTTATGGTCGCCCTGCTCACTGCATTTTTCTGTGCAGGAACAGCGGCAAACGCAACACCGGAAAATAAGGAGATTGTCATCTCCTTTTCAGGCAAAGGCTGGCCTCCGTATCTGATCCGGGAAAAAGACGGGAACCTTGGCGGATTCATGTTTGATGTGTTGCAAAGCATCGCCGCTTCAAGCGGGTATAAAGTGACCGCCAAAGACTATCCTTCAAAGCGGGGAGCCATAATGTTGGACAAGGGGCGGATTGATGCCCGCGCAAAGGCAAAGGAATGGGTAAAAAATCCCGAACATTATACTTGGACCGACCCTGTCGTGGCATCCGTGGACCTTCTCGTGTTCCTGAAAGAGAATCCCATAGTTTTCAGCAAGCCTGAAGATTTGCTCGGAAAGCGGATAGGGACCGGTCTGGGATACAGCTATCCGCTGCTGGATCCCTATTTTGCGGACAACCGCATTATACGTTCCGACGCAAAATCCGTGTTTGCCATACTGACAATGTTGCTGAAACAGCGTACTGATGCTGCAATTCTAAACAAATTCGTGGTATTGTGGGTCCTCAGACAGGAGTCGAGGCTTCAGAGAGAGAAGTTCAAATTTTCTGAAAAGCCCGTGGGAAAGGCAGGATACAGGTTCATGTTCACATCCGAACATGATTGGAAGCCTTTTGTGAGGTTGTTCAATCAGGAATTGGTGAAAATGAAGGAAGACGGAAGATTGGAAAAAATAATGAAAAAATATCAGTAATGTCCGAAGACCTCCGATGTTTTCAAAACCTCGGAGGTCTGAGAAGGGGACACCAAAGTTAAGGGAATTTACTTAAAACATAAAGTCATCCTTAATATAATACAACGAAAGAAACAAATTTTCCAGCACAAAAAAAATATTTGTCAACAAAAGAATTAAAAAAAAATTGTATTTGATTTTTTCCCATATTTGTGTCAGTATTGCTTAAACTCGTTACGAGATTCCGCCTCGTAACGTGAATACCGGAGGCTCTGATTGAAAAAGTGACAAACGCGCATGACTGCGGCCGGGCAGTCATGGGAGCATGGCTCGGGTTTGTCAATCCGAGTCGAGCCATATGGCCCAAACTATCTTTTATAATTGATATAACGTCACAGTATCCCTGAGATCATTTTTTTTGCAGCTTTTGGCGCACTGCCAAAAATGATTTTGGCGATCTGAAAAAGGAGCATTTTATGACATCAGCCCGCCGATGACATACGCACATAAGAAAATCCCGGGTTGTAGGGTGGGTGGAGGATTTCGATTTTTTACGCAGTAAAAAACGAAATCCGCAACCCACCTTGACAAACGCACAAACGAAATCATTGAATATATTTGGATTTACAGAGGAGGAAAAATGGCAGACATGTTCGCAGACTATAAAAATGAGATGGCAGAGAAAGACAGCAAGGAGGAAAGCAGTCCGCCGGCACCTCCGCAGGGAGGAACTGACCGAGCCTTTGAATATCTGTACCGGGGCGCGTTTACAATGCTCAAAGTCAACCTCAGGGCAGGCGAAAGGCTCAAAGCCGAATCCGACGCAATGGCGGCGATGAGCGCAAATGTGAGCGTCGAAGGCAAGCTTGAAGGGGGTGTCCTCGGGGGACTGGGGCGAATGCTTTCAGGTGAAAAATTTTTCTTTCAGACGCTGCTGGCGCAACACGGCCCCGGCACTGTGTATCTGTCGCCGGCCATTCCCGGAGATATCATGGACCTTGAAATGGACGGCAGCATCTCATACATTCTTCAGAAAGACGGCTTTTTCGCAGGATCCGAAGGCATAACGATAACGACAAAAATGCAGAATCTTGCAAAAGGTATATTCTCGGGCGAGGGCTTTTTCGTGATCAAAGCCAGCGGCAAGGGAACTCTGTTCGTCAGTTCTTACGGTGCTATTCATCCCCTTGATCTTTCAGCAGGGGAAGAAATCATTATTGACAACTGCCATTTGGTGGCATGGCCTGAGACAATGAGCTACACTATTGAAAAGGCATCTTCCGGATGGATTTCGTCCTTTACATCGGGCGAGGGGCTTGTATGCCGTTTCCAAGGCCCGGGTCGGGTTCTGATGCAAACCAGAAACCCCAACGGATTCGGAGCATGGATGAGACAGTTCATGCCGGCCAAATAAGAAGTGAATCGAACAAATTGGGTGACAAGAGATGAACGCTATGAATTCGGCGCATCAGGATATCTTCTATGAAGGCGGTGCTTTTCACGAGCAATTCAGCCATGGAAGGGCTTTTGGGAAAATCATTGTCACCGCGGGTTCCCTGCATTTTGAAACGCAGGAGTCCGTGACTGATATCCCCTTGCAGGGCATTCTCATAAAGGCTGGCGGTGCGAATGACGGGACGATTTTTTTTATGCATCCCTCATCTCCCGGATGGACCCTCTTTGCCGGAGATCATGCCATCCTCAAGGATGCAAATCTGCTTTCCTATTCTGATATTGCCCGGCAAATTGACCGGATTCAGGAGGTAAAGACACAATCCAATAAGGTCATTGCAGCCTTTGTCGTATTTTGTCTGATATGTATTTACGGCCTTTTTCAACTGAAAGAGCCGTTGGTGACAGCCACTGCAAAGCAAATCCCCGCGGTCTGGGAACAGAAACTCGGAGATGCCGCGATGTCTCAGCTGAAAGCAGGAACGCGTTTCGTTGAAGCCCCGGGGGCCCTTGAGATATTGAAACAGATCACAACCCCGCTGTTAAGCCGGATCCCTGAAAAACGCAATACTTTCAGGATACACATTGCGGAAGATTCGGCAATTAACGCGTTTGCGCTGCCCGGAGGGCATATTGTCCTGAATACCGGACTGATTCTGTATGCGGAATCAGCAGAAGAGGTCCTCGGCGTTCTTGCCCATGAAGCCGCACACGTCACGTTGCAGCATGGTCTGAGACAATTGATCGGCTCCGCGGGAATTTATGCACTCGCACAGGCATTTTTCGGCGATGCCACCGGACTGATGGCGGTGATGGCCGAGAACGGGGCATTTCTGCTTACCCGAAAATATTCCCGGGATTACGAGCGGGACGCGGATGACACCGGCTGGCGTTATCTTGTCAACGCCGGGATGAATCCACGGGGAATGACTGCTTTTTTCACAAAGCTGCTGGAAAAAGAGCGGGAAAACCTTCCGAGCCGCGTCGGGGATGCGCTCAATTTTCTCAGCACACATCCCGCGACCCGGGAGCGGATCGCTCGTTTACAAGATAAAGAGAAAACACTTGACCGACACTCAGGATATATGTCCTTTCATCCGAATTTTCAGGAACTTCAGGATATGCTGCGAAAACATGTGCAGAAAGAAATCAGCCATGAATGAAACCCGGCCAGAGAGAAAGGATGACTGTCTGCTGATGAATGGAAGACCGTATCAAATCTGTAGCGGAAGAGGAATGGTGTTTCCTTCTCATTCCTTATGTTGCACCACATGAGCCTCCGAGTCAAACTGCTTGTTTTTTCTATCATTCTTGTGCTGATTCCGCTTGGAATTTCAGGAAGAACAATGATCCGAATCACTCAGGATGAGTTAAAAAGCTCGGCCAACGACAACCTCATCGCGGCGGCAGGACAGCTCACTCAGGAAATTGAGAATTTTTACAGATACACCTGGCTCTCTCCGCTTAAACTGATTAAGAAAATCGTGGAAAGCAAGCAGTTGGGGGCCAAAGAGAAACTGTCCTTCCTGACTGAGGAAATGAAAAGTGCAACCGATTTCGTGGCGGTTCAGGTTTCCATTGAAGGGGCGACATCTCCCCTTCTTATTACTCAGGACAGTTTTTCAGATCAACTGAAAAAATCATCTCTTGATCCCGCACAGATATTGGAACTGATGCCTGAGAGGATTGCCGCGTTGCGGAAGCATGAGGATATCTTTGCAGGAGACCTGACATATATCACGGCCGCGGAGACATGGCTGATCACGGTGGTACTTTCTCTGGATGAAAGTGCGTTTGAACGCCCGGCAACGCTCTCCGCCAGAATAAACCTCAGCAGGCTTATCCGTCGCATTGGGAGCAATCCGTTTAACAAAGTCGGTTCCATCATTCTCATCGGCCCCGAGGGACGGAACCTCCTGTCCCCAGGCACACCTGATATCGGGCAGCATGAACTTGTCAAGACTGCAAAAGGATTATTGGCCTCTGACATCCGAACTATGGGAACCGGGCTCAGCATTCTCCCTTCCGGTGAAAAAATGATCGGAGCTTACGCCATCACAGACACCCCGAGCCTGGGGGTAATTGTGGAAATGAAGGAGGCCAATGCATATCTGGCTGTCACGAAAATGTTGCACAACTTTGTCACCTGGCTCATCTTCGGCTTTTCTATCGCCGTTATCGGGGCGATAGCTGTCTCTGTATCTTTGACAAAACCGTTGCTGAGGCTGACACAGGCCGTGCGCCTGATTTCAAAAGGCGACTTTTCAGCTGCTTTGGATATTGATATCCGTTCAAGAGATGAAGTGGGCATACTTGCGAAGCGTTTTGTTGAAATGAGCAGAGATTTGGAAGACTCATACAAAAAGATGGAGGAATACAACAGGACACTCGAGGAGGAAGTCAGAAAACGGACTGAGGCACTGAATAAAACTCTGGGAGAAGTCAGTGAGGCTAACACTCACATTATGGAGAGTCTGCGTTACGCCAAAACCATACTGCGGTCCCTGCTGCCGAATTTGGACGAAGTGAAATCCGTCATCCATGACAGCTTTTTCCTCTGGATGCCCCGGGATATCGTGGGCGGAGACGCTTTTTTTGTTGATTTTTTTGAGGGCGGATTTGTAATTGCTGTGATTGACTGCACCGGACACGGTGTCCCCGGGGCTTTTATGACCATGATCGCCTCCTCCGGCCTGAAAAGGATCATCAAGGATGACACCTGCCGTGATCCTGCTGAAATACTCAGACGACTGAATTTCATTGTCAAAACATCTCTCCAGCAGGATACCGAGTATGCGCTTTCCGACGACGGCCTGGATGCTGCAATATGTTTTGTCAAAATGAAAGAAAGCTATCACACTTCTTTTGATATGACCTTCGCAGGAGCAAAAATACCGCTGGCCTATGTTCATAATGACGAGGTGCATGTCATTAAAGGCGACAGGCAGAGCATTGGCTATAAACGCTCCGATTTGGACTTCAGTTTCACCAATCACACAATCCATGTTGAAAAAGGAATGGCCTTTTATATATGTAGCGACGGTTTTGTGGATCAGCTCGGAGGAGACAGGGAGCGTTCTTTTGGCCGGAAGCGTTTCAGGAACTTGGTGAAGGAAATCGCACACCTCCCTTTTGAAAAGCAGGAGGCCAGGTTCCTTGAGGCGTTTAATGAGTACAGAGGCGAAAATGAGGTGCAGGACGATGTGACGGTGATCGGTTTTGGCTTTTAAGTGCGGTGAGCGGGAGAGACGGGAGGGCCTCAATCAGTTGACGACAAAAGTGCCGCACCCGAAGTGTGCATGTCTTCCTATATGAAGTATTGACGCCAGCCCGATATAGGGAATGACTGAATCCGGTATGGACACGCCAAAGGTCTGCGCGCCTGTCCACCGTCCTGGCCAATGTCCCGGCACAGGGTCGAAACTGCTTTTAAGGATAGGGACATGCGAAGCAGCCTCAACAGCATTCACCAGGGCTGAATGATCTTTGGTACTCAGAAGATCGCAAAACGCATTGAGATCATAGTGCTTTCCCAACGTCAGCAGGGCAGTCCGGTCTGCGAAAGCCTCCAGAATACGTTTTAATGTCGGAGCCTCCTCCTGTCCCTGGGAGTTTCGGAAATCAAACGGCGACAGCCAGGTCAGATCGTCAGTCACCTGTTTAACAGAGGCCTGCCGGCGGTACGCTTCAAAATCAAGTTCCTGGGACCATTGGAGAGGGGTTGCCTTATAGCCCAGATTCAGTTTCCCGTCTTCCACCACAGGCTCCCAACGGTTGCCCCGGGCCATATAGACGGACTGTATGTCAAACCGGCCCCATAAGCCGTTGGAATACTGCCATCGGGAGTCCGGCCTGTTCCCCAGCTCCTCCAGAGCGGGCAGAATGACCTCCAGAAACAGGCCGTGATCCGCGCTTTCCCCTATGAGTTTGAGTTCCCAGAAAATCAGTTCTCCCTGCCCATAATGCCGTTTCCCAGGATAAAAAAACAGTACAGCGTCAATAGGCCACGGTGTCTCCGGCACTTTCGCAGAACTGCCCTTCCGCATCCGCCTGCTTTTTTTCTTTCCCCGGGATTTTCCCTTTTTCCCTTTTTTGCCGATGGAGGAAATCTTGCCGTCAAAAGGTCTGAGATAATCCTCCCATTCAGCCAGTGTTTTGCGCCAGGGCCGGGCCTGAATTGTGGGAAGACGGTCTGCAATGGCCGTTCCCAGAATCAGGGAGAGTTCTGTGGATGGAAAATTCGGAAACCAGATTAGGGAACTGTTCACCCTGCAGGCAAACAGATAGCGATTCAAATAAATATCGAAACCTAACATTTTTATAATTTATAATTCATAATTTCAGGAAATTGACTGAGTCAAGATCACGGATTGAAAGAACAGTTGTTTTATCCGTCAGAGGGTAGGTTTTGGAGTCGGGATAAATCAACTCTGTTTTACTCACACCTGAATCAGCTGATTTTATAGGAAGCATACTCTATAAGCTCATACAGCAATTTGAGCTGATGAGCAGACCACTGTCTGATTTTCCAGGCCCCCAGCATATCTTTGGCTTCCTGGCTCAGATGCCCCATGAATCTTCCCCAGTAGAACTGTTCCTCTCTCTTATCTTTCAAACCAATGAGCTGCTGAAGGGCTTTCTGTTCATCAGGTTTCAGGAGGGATCGGAAAATCTCCGCCATTTCCAGCAGCCTCAGAAATTCCGTGGCTTCAAAAGTCAGCAGCCCCTTATCGTCACGGGTATGGGGCGCAAAGACCTGAAAAGGGCTGGAGAAGAATCGGACACGCAGCATATTCATTGGAAAACGGGCCTCCTGATGAACAGCACGGCACAGAATCTCTCCCATGGTGCCCCTTTTCCCTTCGCCAGTTGTCGGAAATACCTGAATCAGTCCCTTCAGCGCAGTCCCTTCATAAATAAGGAGTTCCTGCAGCCATGTTTTTAATTCACGGCGGTGGATTGTCAGCAGAAAATGATTCTCATCATGTATATAGGAGCCGATAACTTTCTCAGCATAAAAGCCTTTTTTTGTTTCTGCCTGCAGTTGCTCCGGTATGTGAGTGACAAATCCCCACACGATAATTGCCTGGCGGGAGGTATGTCCCATTGTTTTTGCTTTGTCAGTAATGGCCTGACATGAGCGGCAACAGTCTGAAGTGTCAGATGACATATCCGGATTCTCAGTTGTCATGCAGGGATATATCCAGCATCGCCGACAGGGTCTGTCAAACGCAGAAAGCGGAGACCCGGGCTTTCCCTCAATCGGGAAAAGGTCGGAATCCGTCACAGAATATTTCAAAATCGCCAGCAATTCCGCTCCGGAGCGGCTCCGGCGCAACCAATCAAAGATACTTAGCATCAGCATTTAGTGTTTCAGTATTTTAGTATTAAAAAAATTCTATGAAAAAGCTGAGAGCTTTAAATTCGCAACATGCCTTACATGCCTTACATCATTCACCATTTTATCTTGGTCTCAGATATTTTGTTTTTACTCCCCACAGATAAAATTTTATCCATTCAAAACCGAATTTCAGCAGTTCAGCCTCATCTTCTCTGATTTTCCTGAGAATTGCGGATTTCACTTTATACCGCTTCAGAAAACTGCTTTCAAGAATAAACGCCTGGAAACGGTCGGTGTTATAAGCGGCCATGAACGCCATCTTCGCTCTGGGACCATCAGGCCCCTCTTTCCCCCACGGGTCAGCGTGAAAGAGACGCTTGAGCTTTGCCCACCGGGCTGTCATTTTGTTATATGTGACCGCATCCTGATCCTGTGCATAAGTCTGAACGGTCCATGTTCTGTTTTCATGCTGGCCCATGCAGAAATCAGGGGGCCTGAAAAAATGAATGATGTCCGTGGTTCTGGTTTCAGCATCGTAAAAGGCTCCGTGTTCCACAGGAAAAGTGCGGCAGGCATCCGGGCGGTCCGGATACACAGAACAGCCTTGGTCCGTTAAAAAAGGGCAAGTTTTCTGTTCATTTTCAGCCATGCGAAGAAGCACTTCCGGAAAGAAATTGGAGGGCCGCAGCACAATATCCACATACTGCTCAATAAACTGGTCAGATGTAATCCCCAGTCGCTGTTTCAGCCGTATCACATCGTAGGGATATAAAAAAAGGTTGAGATTTCGGCAACATAGATTGAAGCAGGATATCTCTGCATGACAATGGAATGAAAATGTGTCATCATTATCAATCTGACCGGGAACCTGCTCCGGGTTTTCTGTGTCCATATATTTCATAAAAATCCTGAACAATCTGATATGACTAAAAAAATAGAGCCTTAATGATCTGTGAAAGTGAAAAGCTACAGTGAACAGTTGAAAAAGCCTGTATAAAATTATCAGAATTAATAACCGATAAATCATAATTTTTCAATGATAATATTTATTTTTTTTCGCCTGTCCCGTGATTAACGGGAAGTGATGATCTGGAAAATTCTGATGTCAGCAATTTCAGGAGATTAGGAGAGATTGCAACTGTCGGAGGTTAAGACAATTGAAATTGTGGCGTGTCGTGAAATTGATCTGTGTGCAGGAGAAAAAAAATTGTGGGGTGCCCAAATTCCATTTCAGCACCCCGGAAACTGAGGACAAAGCTCTGGAAAAAATGTTTGACAATCTGGTTGTGATATGATATGTTGAGATGTTGGTCAGGCACGAAACTGAAATGAAATTTTGGCAGGGTTCATCCTCCGGAGTGCCAAAATGAAATTTTGGCAGAGCCGGAGGCGAAACTCACCCGCCCAGCTCGGATTGCCAAATCCGAGCCGGCCGGAAAGGGAGTGCCAAAATGAAATTTTGGCAGAGCCGGAGGCGAAACTCACCCGCCCAGCT
>JAOZLU010000018.1:22776-23978 GCA_029934695.1 Desulfobacterales bacterium
CGGATTGCCAAATCCGAGCCGGCCGGAAAGGGAGTGCTGAAATGAAATTTCAGCACCCGGAGGTGCTTGGTGAGACAGAAAGGTTGCGGACGGGATTACAAATTCCGTCCGGTTTGAAAGATGAATTATGCCCTGATCCGAGACTATTCAAACCTCCTGTCAGGGATAACCGGCCTTGTCCTGACTGGTCATAATTCAATACTTCCAAGTTTGCTATAAGGCGTATTTTATGTTAGCTACCAATTAACAAAAAATTTGTTCTGATTAACTGAAAGGAGGTATCATGGAAAACACAGATTTGCACCGAAAGACACAGAGGACTCACAGGAAAACGACAGTTCAGTCCGGAATCACGGCTCTGCTGCTGGCTCTGAGCCTGTGGCTGGTTCCCATGCAGGCGGGAGCCGGCAATGCTCTGGATTTTGACGGGTCGGATGATCTTGTGAACTGCGGTGACATTGATGCACTGGACAACATTAGCAAAATGACACTTGAGGCATGGGTCAGGTTCAGCGCACTGGGGCGATTAAATAGTATTATATGCAAAAGAGGTGATCATTACAACAAATTTCAGCTTTCTCTGGGTGAAAGCAGCAACACAGATGATATCAGAGTCCAGATGGGAGACGGAACACTCGGATATGGCTATACCAGTGCAGACATTATATCAACAGGAACCTGGTATCATCTGGCAATGGTGTTTGATGGCACTCAGACGGGAAATGCAGACCGTTTAAAGTTATATGTAAACGGGGTTCAGCAAAGCCTTGCTTTTTCCGGTACCGTTCCCGCAGTAACAAGCACAAACGCTGCTCCTGTTATAATAGGTGCGGAAGAAGCGACTGGAGAAGCTCCTGTGAACGGGCAAATAGATGAAGTCCGTATCTGGTCGGCGGCTCGCACTCAAGCCCAGATTCAGACCAATAAAGACAGTGAGCTGACAGGATCAGAAGCCAGTCTGGAAGTCTATTATAAATTTAATCAGGGGACTGCAGACGGAAGTAACGCAGGGGTTACAATTTTGAATGATTCAGCCGGAACATATAACGGCACACTTTCAGGTTTTGCACTTTCAGGCACTTCTTCCAACTGGGTGGATGGTGTTACTTTATCAAGCACAGCGACTGTTACTCTGGATTCTGCAACAAATACCACAGCGACTGTTACATTAAATTCCCCATCGGCTACCGACTTTTACGTTT
>JAOZLU010000018.1:24078-28174 GCA_029934695.1 Desulfobacterales bacterium
AATACCACAGCGACTGTTACATTAAATTCCCCATCGGCTACCGACTTTTACGTTTTCGGGGATAATGTCAGAAAAAGCGGGGGACCCTCTGCCTTTACTGATGTTTCGAGTGATGGCGGGGTCGGTTTTGCAAACGATTCTCCAGTCGGCATTGCATGGACGGGAGGCGATCCTGTCGCATCCTCTGCCGGATCCTCAAGTTTTGATTACGGTACATTCGGAAGCAGTTATAGTGACAGATCAACATACGCACTGTTTACGCTGACTATGCCGAGCACATCGGAAACTCTTGATTTTTGGCTGCGACCGAACGGAAATGGGGTGTCTCTTACTTATGACGTTACTGTAGGCGATGTGAATAATTCCTATACTGATACGTCCGGTAACAATGATTTACAACATTTCACCTACAGCATATCAGGTGCGACGATTAATGAAGTTATAACCGTCAGAATTGATAATGTCGCCGGATCCAATGGCTGGCACAATGTCGGATTTATGGCAGCACAGGTTTCAAGTTCAAGTACAGACAGCGACGGCGATCTCACATCCGCGGCAGGCGTGACCGAGCCGGTCGCCCTGCCTTCCATCGCTGACACAGCAGGAGAGGCGGTGAACATCTTTGATTTCACCCTCACCGACGGCGGCAGCGCCGACGGTCTCACTCTGGATGTCTCCGAGATAGTCCTGCACACATCCGGCACCGGGGATTTCAGCAAAGTCACCTGGCGGCTGAACGGTCCGGATGCCTCTGATGTTACCGGCGTGTACGGCGGCGGCAACACCGTCACCTTTTCCGGTCTGGCCGTATCCGTGGCGGACGGCGCATCCGAAACTTACACAGTAAACGCCTATTACAGCGACAACACCGGACTGACAGATGGACAGACCTATGTCCTGAGCACTGACGGCGATACAGACCTCACCGTGGATGCCGCCAAAACGCGGATGACGACCACAACGGAAGTGAGCAACAGCACAGGCACAGCAGTTGACATCGCCGGAACCCTGCTGGCTTTCGGGACCCAGCCCGCGGACACCCCGGCAGGCTCGAATATTTCAGATTTCACCGTGGAGGTGCGGGATGCCTTCGGCAATGTTGACACGGACAGCACCGCATCCGTGACCCTGTCCCTGAGCAGCAACCCCGGAACCAGTGTCCTGACCGGAACAAACCCGGTCAGCGCTGTCAGCGGCGTGGCGACCTTCGGCGACATCAGCCCTGACAAAATCGGAACCGGCTACACTTTTGACGCGGCATCCGTGGGACTGACCAGCGGAACATGCGGCACATTCAGCATCACCACCGCAGCCCCGGTGCTTGACAGCAGCGGCAGTCCCGCCCTGACCGGCATCACCGAGGATATTGCGGACGGTTCCGACACAGGAACCCTGGTATCCGCAGTCATCGCGTCTCTGGGCGGAACCGGCATCACCGATTCTGACCCGGGACAGGCGGAAGGCATCGCCGTCACCGCAGTTGACAACACCGGCGGCAACTGGCAGTTCGATCCCGCAGGCGGTACATCCTGGACAAATTTCAGTGCGGTCCTGCCTTCGGACTCATCCGCCACACTCCTTGCGCCCGCCGCCAACATCCGTTTTGTCCCTGACGCGGATTACAACGGCATACCCGAAATCACCTTCAGAGCCTGGGATCAGACCCTCGGGACCAGCGGCGACACAGGCGTGGATGTCAGCGCCAACGGCGGGGCAACCCCTTACAGCAGCGCGACAGAGACCGCTTCCGTCACAGTCATGGCGGTCAATGACCAGCCCGCATTCTTGGCATCATCCCCTTCAGCGGTGAACGAGGATGCCGGAGCGCAGACCGTGAGCGGATGGGCGACCTTTGACGCGGGACCTGCGAATGAGGACGGCGGACAGTCCGTGTCAGCCTACACTGTCAGCAATGTCAGCAGCCCAGGACTGTTTTCAGCCGGGCCGGCTGTTGACATATCCGGCAACCTGACCTACACCCCGGCAGCCGATGCAAACGGTTCTTCCACCTTCGAGGTGGCTGTTCAGGACAGCGGCGGCACGGCCAACGGAGGCACTGACACTTCCGCGATTCAGACCTTCACAATTACCGTGAATGCGGTCAATGACGCGCCGGTCATCACCGGACAGAATGCCTTAGACACAAATGAGGACACGGCCCTGAGTCTCGGTCTGACAGATATGACCGTGACCGACATTGACAGCAGTTACCCGACCGGATTTTCCATGACGGTTCTGACCGGTGCGAATTACATGACCTCCGGAAACACAGTGACACCGGCTGCGAATTTCAACGGCACACTGACCGTCCCGGTCACCGTGAACGACGGCGCGGCAGAGAGCAGCGTCTTCGCGCTCACCGTCACAGTGAACCCCGTGGACGACCCGCCTGTGGCCGCGGAACCCTGCCTGCCCGACATCCTGATGGCTGACAATGATCCTGATGCGGCAATTGGTCTGGGCGGGCTGTTCACTGACATTGACAATGACGCGTCGGAGATGACCTTCTCCGCGTCATCCGGCAATTCCTCGGTCGTGGCGGCCTCGGTCAGCGGAAACACCCTGACCCTGGCATGTCAGGAGGATCAGCCCGGGGAGACAGCCGTGACAGTCACCGCGGCCTCGGGCGGAAAGACCGCGACCTGCGACTTCTCCGTGACAGTCACCCTGCCGGGTTACACGCTCTCGGGAAAAGTCACATATCTCCACAGCGGGATTCCCGTTCCCGGCACTCTTATGATACTTGAGGGACCGGCCGGCTCCCGCACAGTGACCACCGACGAGGCCGGCGTTTACAGCTTTGACAGCATCACCGAGGGGGAGAATGTCGTGATCACGCCCTTCAGGGAGGAGGCCCTCACACCCGAAATTCTGGGTGCGACGGATGCCTCGGGCATCGAGGACATTGTCTTCCAGGTGGTCGAACCCACCGAGGCGGAGATGAAGGCGGCCGATGTGACCCGGAACGGCACGGTGGGAAGCATGGACGCGTCAAGGCTCGTGAGATTCAGCACCGGGCTTGTCACCGTCATGAGCACCTCGCCGGAAGCGGTCCCGGACGCTCTCTGGATTTTCGGACCGGATTCGGCCGCGCTGACCGTGACATCGGACACGGAAATCCCGGATTTTGTCGCGGCCATGCCCGGGGACCTGTCCGGAAACTGGACCCCGGACAGCGGGCGGAGGTCAGTCCGGGAATCCGGGCGGGTCACTGAGATCACGGTGTTCCCGGGGGAATATCTGACAGTCCCGGTTGTTCTGAGTCAGGAGACACTGATCCGGGGCATTGACATCGTTGCCGAGTTTGACGGGGATGTGCTGGATGCGACCGACGTGACGCTCGCAGGCGGCATCCTTGAGAACGAGGACTACCAACTGGTGAGAAACATGAACAACGACGGCACGGTGCTGCTCGCAATATATGCCCGGTCCCAGAAAATCACCGGCAGCGGAACCCTCGTCACCCTGAACTTCGATGTCGTCGGCCGGGTGTCCTCCGGTGCCTCCCTGCTGACACTCACGAAGTTCCGGTGCAACGAGATTCCGGTGTCCGGGGAATATTACGGGAACAGGGACGATGCGCCTGTGTCCGGCGGATTCCTCATGAACGGAGATGTCTCCCTGACCCTCGGCCTCACCGTTGAACCGGGATATGATTCTGCCGACCATGACCTGAATGGAGACGGCATACTCGGAATGAAAGATGCAATACAGGCATTGCAGCGGGGAGAGATCGAAGCGGCAGTCCGGGCATTGCAGTGCGTCACAGGAAGGTGAACCCTCCTGCCCGCGGCCCGGTTGATTGGGCCGGATTGGCAAATCCGAGCCGTGTCGGGCGGGGATTTGCCAATCTCCCGCGAGCATTTGTGCCGGGCGGGGATTTGTCAATCCCCCGCGAGTATTGTTTGTGTCTGGCGGGGATTTGCCAATCCCCCGCGAGCATTGTTTGTGTCGGACGGGAGATGAGGAATGAGGAGACATGAGAACCTCGCTTTGACGGAACATACAGGTCACCAGCGGGAAATCAGCCCTTCCGGGGGCTCACACAGGAGAAAGGAGCGGCATCATGACAAAAATGAAAAGACTTCCGGTGGGA
>JAOZLU010000302.1 GCA_029934695.1 Desulfobacterales bacterium
GCCAATACCGTTCGGCACAATATTTGCATACACGGATGAAGAGTCCCGGCACACCTGAATTTTTGGGAAACCGAATTTTCAAAAAAACCTGCGACACGGCTCTGATCTGATTTTTCCAAAGGAATAAATTCAGCAGGCTATCGCTATATGCAAGAAATATGCCGAACGGTATTGGCCTCATGCATACTTCCTTGCTGAAAAATAACTTGAACATCGGATTTTAACTCTTAAATTGTCAGGAGTGAAGGTGTGGGAAAAAGCGGAGCGGAATTTTTTAATACTGCCGCGGGCGCAAAAATTCCGTTGCGCTCCATTTTTGCACTCCCTTTCAAATGTTATTAATGTCAATTTTATCAAAAGGAAGATCATCATGCCCATATATGAATTCAAATGCTTGAAATGTGAGGATTTTTTTGAACTGCTTGTTATGAATAATGATGAGCTCGAACTCAGATGCCCTGAATGTAAGTCCGAGGATTTTGAACGGGTTCTCAGCACTACCAACTACGCCATTGGAGGAGAGGGAGGCGGAGGGGTAGGGTCCCAGACAAGGACCTGCTCAAGCGGCTCATGCACCACTTATGATATTCCCGGGCCAACGCGTTAAATTCCTCTTTCTTTTTGATTTGTTGACAACGCCTGCCGGTGTTATTGTCAAAATTCACCTTTAATTTAAGGATCCCCGCAATGAAACGGGTTCACACGCAGGAAAAGGAACAGTTCAAAAAACTTTTCAGGCAGGAGCATATTGATAATTTTGAGGACAGATTCAAAGTTCTTGATGCTTTTCTGCAAACTGAACGTCATGTCACAGACGAAGAACTGCTTGAGTTGCTTGATGAAAGAGGATACAAATTAGACCCCAATTTTGTCAGGGACACGCTGAAGCTGATGTGCCGCTTCGGTTTTGCTCAGGCAAACCGATTCGATAACGGACAGGTTCGCTATGAACACAGGCATCTGGGGCAGCACCATGATCATATCATCTGCACAAAATGCAGAAAGATCACAGAGTTCAAGGATGATCAGCTTGAAAATCTTCAGATACAGATCTCCGCGGCTTATGGCTTCTGTATGCTCCAGCATAAAATGGAAATTTACGGCATCTGTTCCGAATGCCTCAGAGAACGGGCGCAACTGATGCCGCTTACGATGGCAAAACAGGGGGAACGGCTGGTCATCAGGGAATTTGCCGGAGGATCAACTTCCCATATCCGTCTGATAAGCATGGGGTTGAGGATCGGGGATGAAATAGAAGTTGTCACCAGTGTGAGCAGGGGGCAGGTGGTAATTTCCCTGGATTACAATCGCTACGCCCTTGGACGCGGGCTGGCGCAGAAAATACTGGTTGAGCCACTTAAAATTTGATGTTCGATATTTGATGTTTGATCAAACATCCAGCATCAAACATCAGACTGACAAATGAAGGATACCATTTGTATTATGAGGATTTTACCACAGAATACGGTTTTCACCCCATTGACTTTTCCTTCTGTGCTATGAAATGAACAGGATCAAAACTGAATATCTTTCTGCCAACCACAGACCGGATAAAAGGATAATTCATAATTCACACGCCTTACTATCGGAAAATAATGGAAAATATCTTTGCTATCGGTGATATACACGGGTGTTTTGACAAGCTTGTCTCCCTTATGGATAAGATTGATATTGATTTTGATCATGACACCCTTGTTTTCATGGGGGATTATATTGACCGGGGTCCCAGTTCCTTTGAAGTGGTGGAGTACCTGATTGATTTAGGAAAACGTGCCCCAAATGTTATATTTTTAAAGGGCAATCATGAAGATATGCTTGAAAGATACCTTGCGGGCCCTGATAAGCATACCTACCTCATCAACGGCGGGCGCCAGACCCTGGAAAGCTATATGGAACAAAATCAGGAGGATGGTCCCCCGATTCCAGGTCATCATCTTGAATTTTTTGAATCCCTTGTTCTTTTTTATGAAACAGACAAATATATATTTGCACATGCCGGACTGAGAGAAAATATTCCGATTCATATGCAGGATCCGGATGACATGCTCTGGATACGCAACGATTTTATCCAGTCTGATTATGATTTTGGGAAACAGGTGATATTCGGTCACACGCCCTTTCTTGAACCGTTGATCAGACCCAATAAAATAGGGATTGATACCGGTGCTGTATATGGGCATATGCTGACCTGCGTCAAATTGCCCAATATTAAGTTTTATACCTCCTCCTTATAATTTTCTGTTTTGGAGTGCAGAAACAGAGTGTTTTTTTGCACTGGCAGGATGCAAAAGACCGCTCTGTTCTGTTCCTCCCGTGTTTTGAACATATAATAAAAATCTTTCTTGAAATTTCTCGCAGTATCCGCTATTATAAGTATGTTTGGCTGATGCTCAACTGTTAACTGGGGCATGATAAGCTGTTCAAATATCACCCTTAAAAGCTTGTAAAACCGATTTTTATAAAAAGGCGGGTTGAAAAATGAAATCGTATTTTTATATTTTGACAATTCTGTTACTGATGCAGGCAGGTGTCACACTGGCTGCTGAACGCGTGACTGTCAATGTTCCCACAGCCAACATCCGTTCCGGAGCGGGAACCAAATATAAGATTCTGTGGAAAGTGGAAAAATATCATCCGCTTCAGGTGATCAAAAAATCCGGGGGATGGTACTATTTTAAAGATTTTGAAGGAGATAAGGGATGGATATCCGGCGATGTTGTCCGAAAATTCCCTTCAGTGATTGTAATAAAAAACAAATGCAATGTACGTTCAGGCCCGGGAACCAGTTCTGGGATATTGTTCACTGTTGAAAGAGGGGTCCCCTTCAAAAAACTGAAACGTAAGGGGGATTGGATTTATGTCCAGCATTCGGATGGTGACAAAGGCTGGATACACAAAAAACTGGTATGGTAAAGCTACAGATGTAAAGCAATTTTGCAAATTGCTGATGTAAAGCAATTTTGCAATTTTACAAATTGCTTTTCGATGATGTAAAGCAATTTTGCAAACTGCTGATTTTATCACACAAAGGCGCAGAGGTGAAAGCAGGTACAGAAAAATTATGGCCAGGTACTTGCTGATATTTCAAAATCAGTAAAATAAGTTGATTCACTAAGGAGTGATATCCGAGAAAATATAATGCTTACAACTGAAAAAAACAAAAACAGCCTGATTGTCGGTATTGGATCGGCTCTGATAGACATACTTATCCATGAAAATGACGAATTTCTGGAAAAGGCGGGTGCTTTGAAAGGCGGCATGACATACGTGGAAAGCGAATTCATCTATCAGGTGCTGGCGCAGACCGATATTCAGCCGCACATTGTACCGGGGGGATCTGCGTGCAACACAATTATCGGTATTGGAAAACTCGGAGGTGCTGCCCGGTTTGTGGGAAAGCTGGGGAAAGATGAACTGGGAAACCTCTTTGAAACTGACTTGGAGGTCAACGGAATTGAACCGATACTTTCCACATCCTCTTCATCAACAGGAAGAGTGCTCTCCATTATCACACCGGACGCGCAACGTTCCATGCTGACGTATCTCGGGGCTGCATCAGAAATGCAGGCAGATGAAATAACAGATAAATGTTTTGAGGATGCGGCAATTGTTCATATTGAAGGCTATCTGCTTTATAATAAGGAACTCATGCTGGCGGTTCTGAATGCCGCAAAGCAGGCAGGGGTGCGGATATCTTTGGACCTTGCCAGCTTTACAGTGGTTGAGGAATCAAAAAATATCCTTGAAACGATTGTAAACGATTTTGTTGACATTCTTATTGCCAATGAAGATGAAGCTCGTGCTTTTACAGGATATTCTGATGAAATAAAGGCGCTCAGAGCACTTTCTGAAAAAGTGGATATTGCTGTTGTCAAGGTTGGCGAGCGGGGAAGCTTTATTTCCCAGGCAGGCGATGTGGTAAAGATTGAGCCGGAGGGAGACGGCACCGTTGCGATTGTTGACACCACCGGAGCAGGTGACCTCTGGGCATCCGGCTTTCTGTTCGGACTTGTAAACGGGTACCCTCTTGAAAAATGCGGGCAGCTCGGTTCTTTATGCGGTTACGAAGTATGCCAGGTGGTGGGAGCAAATATTCCCGAGGAAGGCTGGCAGAGGATCAAAAAATCAGTGAAATAATTTACAGATGTAACCCCAAAATGGAGGAATGAATGGCTAAAAAGAAAAGAATGACACGGAAACAGCTTCTTAAGGAACCGGATGAGTTTCTGACTTTCTCAAGAAGACAGTTTCGATTTGTTATGGAACATACCCGAGAAGCATCCATTGTTCTGGGGGTATTTTTCGCTATTATCATTGTCATCTCAGGCATCCGGTATTTTTCAGACAAGGCTGAAGACAAGGCATCTGCTTTGCTGGGAAAGAGCATGATCAAATATGAGACAGCGATGAAAGACAGCAGTTCGGAAAAAGCTTATGCTGAGGTGGAGCCGGATTTTCATAAGATTCTGAAGGAATATTCGGGAAAAGATGCCGCAAAAATGGCAAGGATCGTATATGCCGGAATCTGCTATGATGCAGACGATCCTGACAAGGCAATAGAACTGTATAGCGAGGCGACAGAGGATTTTGGTGATAATCCGTCTTTCAGAAACATTATCCTGAGCGGCCTTGGTTACGCTTATGAAAAAAAGAAGGATTATAAAACCGCGGTAACGTACTTTGAAAAGATTTCCAAAGGATCTGATCTGCTCCTCAAAGACGAGGCTTTTTTCAATTTAGGCAGGCTTTATGCTGAACTGGGCGATACTGAAAAAAGTGCGGATGCTTTCAGGAAGATTGTCTCTGATTACAGCGACTCCATGTATGTTGAACTTGCAAAAGAAAAGATTGCAGGTTGAAACGTAAACGTAAATTAAACCCAGTTTCAAGTTTACGTTTTTACGTTTCAAGCTTCAAAATAAAAACGGCTCGCCGAGACTGTCCCGGTTCGCCGTTAAGGAAGAAAAAAGATGAAAAAATTATTAGGTTGACATTATCTACTGCAAGTTCCCTGCCAAACCTTCTCATAATCATGCTTTTTTTTAAAAAAATTATTTAATGCTTTAAATTCAGCATATTATATTCTTGACAAAAAAGAATCCATTTATCAGAAATGCCAGACAGACCTGCTGAAGTTTCCAAACAGATACAGGCCGGTTTCCTTATGGAAACAAGATGCGTCGGATTTCATAAGGTTTTTTTATTTAATTAGCTGAAAATATAAGGCATAAACTTTTGTTTCCTGCTGTATCCGTTTGGAAACATTCAAGTTTCCAAACAGATACGGGCTTATTCAGTCTTTCAGAATATTTATTTTATATTTTTTCATTTTTTTGCTGAAACCGCTTTTCCCAATACCGAGCAGCCGGGCAGCATTGGACTGAACATTGTCTGTCAGTTTCAGTGCTCTTCTGATCATCTTTTTTTCGACAATGACAAGGGTTTCATATAATTTTGCATTTGCAGGGATACCGTCAAAATACTGGTCATCGTAAACATTATCCTTAAAATTTTTTGGGAGATCAGACACCTTTATAATTTCATTCGGACACAGAATCATGGCGCGCTCAATCACATTTTCGAGTTCACGGATATTTCCCGGCCAGCTATAATCGTAAAAGATACGTTCAACCGCCTGTTCAATACCTTTTACCGGGATATTCAGTTTGCGTTCATCAGCATATTTTTTTATGAAATGGTCTGCCAGAAGGCGTATATCCTCTGTCCGCTGTCTCAGAGGCGGCAAGGCAATATGCAGCACATTCAGCCGATAAAAAAGATCCTCCCGAAACCGTCCCTGTCGGACTTCCTCTGCCAACTGCTTGTTTGTAGCCGATATAATGCGGATATTGACGGAAATCGGCTTCACCCCGCCGACCCTCTCAAAAATCTTGTCCTGAAAGACGCGCAGGAATTTCACCTGAAGGTTCTGTGAGAGTTCACCGATTTCATCCAGAAACAGGGTCCCGCTGTCAGCCAGTTCAAAACGTCCTTTCTTCATGGCAGCAGCCCCGGTAAATGCGCCTTTTTCATGGCCGAACAGTTCGCTTTCCAGAAGACTTTCAGCAAAAGCAGAGCAATTGACTGCGATAAAAGGCCGGTCACGCCTCGGACTGTTAAAATGGATGGATTTTGCCACAAGTTCCTTACCAGTGCCGCTTTCCCCTTCAATCAGCACCGTCGCGACAGAGGGAGCAACTTTCCGGATAGTTTCAAAAACATCCCGCATTTCTTTGCTTTTTCCAATTATGTTCCCGAAACTGTACTGGGATTCGACAGCGTTCCGGAGACGCCTGTTTTCCTTAACCACCTGATACATGGCAATGGCTTTTTTCACGAAGACGACCAGGGTGTCATTATCAAAAGGCTTCAGAATATAGTTGTAAGCACCTTTCTGTATAGCCTCCACCGCCTTCTCCACCGTGCCGTAAGCCGTCATCATGACAACCGGAAGCTCGGGATCTTTGGCTTTGACCCGCTCAAGCAGTTCAATCCCGTCCATGTAAGGCATTTTCATATCGGTAAGCACCAGGTCAACATCGGAATTATTTATTATGTCAAGTGCTTCCTGACCACTGTTTGCCGTCATAGCTTCAAATCCTTCCTCTTCCAGAACCGCACGCAATATGAGCGGATAATTTTTTTCATCGTCCACGATCAGAATGGTTTCCATATTCCCCTTACTTTTCATTTTTCACAGGCAGTTCTGCTGTAACCCGAGTCCCGCGTTCAGCCCTGCCGGCAATCTGAATATTCCCTTTGTGGGATTCAATAATATTTTTGACAATGCCAAGTCCGAGTCCTGTCCCCATCTCCTTTGTGGTAAAAAAAGGATCCCATATTTTTTCCAGAACGGTTTCAGGTATTCCTTCCCCTTCATCTTTAAAATGTATGGCGATGATATTATCGTCTGAAGAGGTTTCAATCTGAATTTTTCCGCCGGCCGGCATGGCCTGCATGGCGTTTATCAGGATATTCAGAAACGCCTGATATATCATGTCTGAATCAGCCATTATCTCAGGGAGATCATTTTCATAATGCGCCTCAATGACATAGCCCTGATCTTTGATTTGTGATGAAAGGGATGTAATGTTTTTTTCAAGAATATCATCCACGCGGCAGGGGATCATATTCGGAGTCCTGGGTTTTGCATAATTCAGAAAGTCCGTTATGATATTATTCAGCCGGTTTGCTTCCTCAACAATGATATCCGGTATGGTGCCTGAAGGGTCAAATCTGAGCATCTTTTTTTTTAAAAGCTCGGCTGAACTTCTTATGATACCGAGCGGATTACGGATCTCATGGGAAATTCCTGCCACCATTTCCCCCAGCGAAGCCAGATGTTCCGCCTGATTTAACTGTCCCTTGAGGCGTGTTCTCTCCTGGTTCCGTCTTTCAATGATTCTCTCTCCCCTGTTTACAAGAAAACGGAGTATCAGAAAAAGAACGCTCATAACCAACGTACAGGTTATAATGACACGTATCTGGAATCTGAAAATCGTCTTATAATCTTCTGACAGATCCTGCACAATTTCAACAACTCCCAGCACCGGACCTGATATCCTGGAGAGTGGCTTTTCCGCACACAGCGGGGCAAACGTGATGATTTTGCTTTTTCGGGGAAGCCCGATAAAAAAGCCGGCTTTTTCCAGTGCCGATTCTAGCCAGTGACCCGGTTCCTTCTCAGCATAAACAAGTCTTGAACCTGATTTGCCCAGAACAGCATTCCAATAATCCTGGCCACCCATATCCTTTTTTCCGATCATTTCCTGATCAAAACTGTAGGAAATAATATTATTGTCAACATCATAGATATTTACCATATCCACTTTGAAGCTGTGGAGTGTGCTTCTGACCACTTTATCCATGCGCTCAAACTGTTCCTTTTTCCTGAGCTGAATCTTGCCGAACCTTAAAGCCACCGGAATAACAAATTGTAAAAAAACCTGATGGTTAAGATTTTCAACAAGAAGAAGGGCGTATTCCTCACTTTTTTCCAGTTGCATGGTTTTTGCCCAGTGGGTGTTGATAAAAGAGAGTGCAAGCGTCCCCAGGAAAATTACAATAAGGCTTGTAAAGGTGAAATATTTTACCAATCTGAAAGGTTTGGTTTTTTCTTCTGACATGAGTTTGATGTTTGATGTTTGATGTTTGATGTTTGATGTTTGATGTTTGATGTTTG
>JAOZLU010000303.1:0-6185 GCA_029934695.1 Desulfobacterales bacterium
GTTCGGAGCGTTGTGGGAGACAGGGAATCAAATATTCTTGAGTATTTCCTTTCCATGCCGATCTCACTGGGGGCCTATTTCTGGGGTAAGATTATTTCAAAGTTTTTTCTGATATTTATTCCGATCAGTTCGGCTTTATTGGGAGCAATTATCTGGGGAATGTTTAAGAGCCTTGCCATTCCCTGGTATATTGCCGGTTATTATGCCCTTCTTCTCGGAACGCTTTCATGGTGTTTTCTGGGACTGGGGATGTTTATTTCAACACTTGTCAGGAAACAGGAATGGGGTCTGGGGCTGTCCATCTTAATCTGGCTGATTTTATTGCTGTTCATAGATGTTATCCTGATTGGCCTCATGCTTCAGAATCAAATTCAGGAAAGTGTGATTGTGGCAGTGTCCATGCTGAATCCGATCATGGTTTTTCGCACCGGCGCCGTGCTTTTGTTTGATCCGGAACTGACTTCAATGGGTCCGGCCTCATACGTCATTCTGGACAATATGGGATATAGCGGTTTTCTGACATTCACCATACTGTATCCTTTATCCTTAGGCTGGATTTTTTCCTGCCTGGGATTTTTTCGTTTTAAAAAGGGAGACCTTGTGTAAGTTTAAACCTGTGGAAAATCCCGGCCCGCTCGTTTCGGATTGGCCCGCTCGTTTCGGATTGGCCCGCTCGTTTCGGATTGGCAAATCCGAAACATCTGCCGGATTTGTCAATCCGGCAGGAGCGGGAAATGGGAAATTATTTTTTAGGAGGACTATCATGATCAGCAAAATAAAAATTGGTCGCAGAGAGGCACTTCAAATGATGACGGCAACCGGAGTTACCGGTTTAACCGGGCTGTACGCCGTTAATGCGAGTGCCAAAGATATTGGAGTCCTGATGCCGGGCAAAGGCTGGCTCAAACAGGGCGCTGAATGTGACGGAGACGGAACCCCGTTGCAGTTTATCCCGAAGACCAAGCCCGATTCTGATCCGCTTAAAGATGAGCTGCAAAAATATCCGAAATGTCCCTATTGCGGCATGGACAGGACGATGTGGAACCATAGTCGCCACCTTGTGCATTATGACGATGACCTGATTGACCCTACCTGTTCCATGCACTGTGCGGCCATCAGCCTGAGTCTGAATCTGGATAGAGGAATAAAAGCCATCTATGCCGCTGATTTTGGGTCTGACAGCAAGATAAAACCGCTGGTAAACGTGGATAAAGCCACCTATCTGGCAGGGTCTGGTTTGCCGGGCACAATGACGAAACAGAGTAAAATGGCCTTTTCTTCTCCTGATGCCGCCAAAGTTGCCCAAAAAAGTCATGGCGGAGAACTGGTGGCTTTTGATGAAGCCCTGACCAAGGCTTATCTCAGTATGGCTAACGACACAGCCATGATTCGCAAGAAAAGGGCTGCTAAAAGAAAAAAATGAAGCAGTAAGAGGTTCGGAGGAGATAGCTGTTAGACACTGTCTGGATTAGACTAGTACCACAACTCACAAGTTCGTCACCCCCTCTCTTATATAATAGATACAAGGGGGGTGACGTATTTATGATTTGCTGTACTAGTGGATTATAGGATGTTGCTAACCGCTTTGCTAAAACGTGAACCGCTACTGACAATCCTAAAATCATCAAATCCAAAAAATTCTAATTCAGACAATGCTGGAAATGATATGAAAAAACTGATTTTTCCAATTATCACACTATTTTTTGTTACTATGTTTTTTGCCCCTGATACATACGCCCTGGATCTCAGCCGCAAAAAAAAGCAGACCGAAAGAAAACTTTATATTACAGTTACAAAAAAGGACCGTTGTCCGGTTTGCGGCATGTTTGTCCATCCATATCAAAAATGGATCACCCAGATTCAATTTAAAGACAGCTCCCATCACAGCTTTGATGGGATGAAATGTATGTGCCGGCTTTATATTGACCCTGAAAAATATGATACAACCAAAATAAAACAGGATATCAAACTTGTTCTGGTGAGGGATTATTACACGCTCAAATTTATCCGGCATGACAAAGCTTTCTATGTGGTCGGAAGCGATGTTTTTGGGCCAATGGGCCACGAACTGATTCCTTTTAGCACTGAAAAGAATGCCAGTACTTTTTTGTCTGATCATAACGGGTTGAAGATATTACGATTTCACGAGATCAATGCAGAGCTTCTGGATAAACTGGATAAAGCGGAAAAAACCGTTAATTTGGATTAAATCAATGCGATATTCCTCATGGCTGGCAATTGTGATTGTCGCTTTTTGTCTGTGGAGCGGGTCGGCATACATGCATTTCCACAACCGGCAGATTGAATCTGAACAGCAAATAAAATTGCGGCATCAGTTTCAAAAAGCGGTTGGTCTGCCTAATTTGGCGATTACCAGCACTGCCAGGTATTTAAGACACTATTCGATTACAGACCTGACAACACCCTTTCAGGATTACCCGGCCAGCCCTGACCATTTCCCGGCCGGTTTCGCTTTTGCGCCCCCTGATTATTCCAACATGCCATGTCCGATTGTTTTCGGCAAACCGGAGAAGTTGACGAGGGCAAATACATTATGATTTCCGGAAGCTGGTTCGAAAGACAAAAAAATATCATAGATTACAGCCTGCAAAGTCTGCTGCGGCGCCGGTCGAAAAACATCCTCATCCTGATCATATTTATTTTGCTGGTTTTTGCAGTCTCCTCTGTTCTTTTTATCACAGAATCCCTGACTCAGGAAATGATGATTACCAGCAATGATCTGCCTGATATCACAGTTCAACGCATTGTGGGCGGGCGACAGGCAAATGTACCAGCTTCGTACATCCCTGATATTGAAGAGATACCGGGGGTGGAAGCAGTGGAAACCAGGGTGTGGGGGTATTTTTACCTGGCTTCGCTGCAAGCCAATTTTACGATTTACGGGATGGATTTGAATCTGCTCGAAGAGGGCGAATATCAGAAAATCGTTAACTGGAAAAATGTTCCCGACGAGTCGGAAAACCAAATTTTATCCACCCGGCCAGATTTCCGTATGATTGTCGGACAGGGAGTTTTTGAATTGCTGAGAGATATTCAGATGGAAAAGGCTTATCTGTTTTATCAGCCGACCTGGGAAAAACCGATTCCTTTTGATATCATCGGAACATTTAAAACAGAGACTGAATTACAGTCCAATGACATGATGATACTGCAAACCGAAGGAGCCCGCCGCGTTCTGGAACTGCCTCCGGATGAATTCACAGATATGGCCGTTTACGTTCCCAATCCTGAAGAGATCGACAACATCGCCCTGAAGATTCGTCGTTATTTTCCCGAATTAAGAACGATTACCAAGGCGCAAATCAAAAACACCTATTCTTCTGTTTTTGGTTGGAAGAGCGCTTTCGTGCTTTCCAGTATGCTGGCGGCAATCTTCGCATTTCTGATTTTAATATGGGATAAGGCCAGTGGCCTGTCTCCGGAGGAAAAAAGAGAAATCGGCATCCTGAAAGCTGTCGGCTGGGATACGGATGTATTGTTGTCGGTTAAATTATGGGAAGGGCTTATCCTTTCCGGTGTCAGCAGTCTGGCCGGCATATTGCTGGCTTATACATACACTTTTCAGTTGCGGGCGCCCGGGTTAAGAGAAATTTTTATAGGATGGTCTGCGATATATCCGTCGTTTCAATTAATACCTGATGCGGATCCCAAATCCCTGTTACTGATTATAACGATTTCCGTGGTTCCTTATCTGGCGGTCACGGTTTTTCCTGCGTGGAAAGCTGCTATAACCGATCCCGACGTGGTGATACGTAATATCTGACAAGGTTCATATATGGCTAATCCTGTTGTTCAAGCTGTCAATGTCACCAAAACATATAACCGGGGGAAACCCAACGAGGTTACGGCGGTGAAACATGCATCGTTAAAAATTGATGAGGGCAGCCTGGTAGTGTTGAAAGGTCCCAGCGGATCAGGTAAGACAACCTTGCTTTCTTTGATCGGGTGCCAGACAAAACCGACCCGGGGAGAGGTGATAATACGGGGTAAGAAGGTCTCCAAACTTCCGGAAAAATTCATGAATCAGCATAAACGAAGACACATCGGCTTTATTTTTCAGCACTTTCAACTGATTGCCGGCATGAGTGTTCTGGATAATATTGTGCTTCCTCTCATCCCGGAAGGTGTCAGTCCCAAGGCAAGAAACAAGAGGGCCGACAGACTGCTGGAACAGTTTAACCTGGCGCACCGGAGGCAGTTTAAAATAAGCAGTCTGTCAGGAGGTGAGCAGCAAAGAGTGGCAATTGCCAGAGCGTTGATAAATAACGCCGGTATTCTTCTGGCGGATGAACCCACCGCTCATCTTGACAGTAAACTGACCAGCGACTTACTTGATTATATTGAGCAGTTAAAACAATCCGGTCATACGATTCTGATAACAAGCCATGACCCTGTTATTTATCAGAATCCTGCGGTTGACCGTGTTCTTGAAATGAAAGATGGTCAGATCACATCATGATTTTACATCCGTGGATTCTGGGGCTGATTATTGGGCACAGCGCCCTGCTGGCAGTTTTTTCACTCGGTGTTATCAATGCCTGGCAAATTTTCAGAGGATGGGATTATAATTCCACCGAGGAAAAGCAGTTTTTGCTGGAGAAGAAAACCTACCTGGTTTCCACGGTCATGAATTTCGCCCTGTTCATACAAATATTGATGCTTTTTCTGTTTGAAATGGCGGCTGATGAACTGGCAAATGTTTTACCGGGAGCGATGTGCGCGGTGGGGACACTCTCATCAGGCAGTTACGGATTTCCCTTATTGAATCTTAAAATTGTTTCATTCTTTGCCTATTTTATCTGGCTGATGATCAATTACCTTGACAACCTTATGGAAACCTATCCGTTGGTGCGCAGGAAATATCTGGGTCTGATGCTGATTTATCCTTTGGCAGTGGTGGAGACTGCTCTGCTTTTTATGTTTGCTTCTGATTTGGACCCATCGGTCATCACCTCCTGCTGCGGTTCGGTTTATAATGAGGGGACCGGGGGTTTGGGAGGAAGTCTGGCCGGTGCTTCCGCCAGTTTTATTCTTCCACTGTTTTTCAGCATTGTGATACTGCTGCTGATAAATCGTTTTGTTCTCAACCGTCGGAATACCGGCAGGAAACGGCTCGGAAATCTTCTTGAATTTCCGCTCTGGATTGCATTTTTTATAACGGCAATCGCAGTGATTATCTCTTTTATCAGCATATATGTTTACGAAATGCTTTCCCATAAATGCCCTTTCTGTTTTATGGGTGCTGAATACTGCTACTATGGCGTTCCTCTCTATTTCTTTCTCTTCATTGCCACGGCTGCCGGCATGACCGGCGGGTTGCTGGAAATGATTGAACAACCGCAGGCACTGAAGGAAAAGGCGGGGTTTTTGCAAAAAAGAATGAATGCTGTCTCTCTGTGGAGCATGTCAGCTTTTATTGTGACAGGCTTTTTGCCTTTTGTTATTTATTATATTAAAACAGGACGTTTGATATGAAAAAACACTTTTTGATATTTTTGCTGATCGCTTTATTCGGAATGACAAGTCAGGCTTTCTCTCAGCCCATAAAAATTGAATCGCACAGGGAATGCCCCTTATGCGGCATGTATCCGGCCCGTTATCCGCAGTTCAATTGCCAGATTGTCTTTAAAGACGGCAGCCATGAGGCTTTTGACAGTGCTGCCGGACTGTTGGTGTATCTGCTTTTTCCCGATAAGACCGGGATAAAGCCGAAACCCGCGGACAAAATTTATTTCAAGGATTATCTGAAAGAGAGATGGTTTGAGGCTGACAAGACCTTTTTTGTGACCGGATCAGAAATCATGGGACCTATGGGGATCGAATTTCTGCCGGCTGACAGCGAACAGGCTGCTGAGGAACTTAAAAAACAGGAGCAGGGAAAAGATATTATCCATTTTAAAAAGATCAGCCGGCAGTATATGATCAAAGCCGCCAAAGCCGGATGGTTACATTTTCTGGCAAAGAAACTGGTGCTTGAATGAAGACTGAAAGACTTTTAATAAAAACAGCCGCGTTGGTATCTTTTCTCTTGTTTATGGGCTGTAAACAGGGTAACAAAGAACAACTTCCGGTTGATTTTGTCTGGGACAGGGTGGCGTGTGAAGAGTGCCGAATGGCGCTTAGCGACCCTCATTACTCGGCTCAGGTGATAGACCCTGACGGCA
>JAOZLU010000303.1:6285-8179 GCA_029934695.1 Desulfobacterales bacterium
CATTGCCTTTCTTGACAAACTAAACCCGCAGAAGGTGAAAAATGACAGAAAAACAGAGTAAGACACCGATTTCAAGGAGAAAATTTCTTAAGACCTCGACTCTGGTCGTAACCGGTGCCGCCATTGCTTATGGTGCGGTCAGCGTTCCGCTTTTAAGAAGCGACCGGTTGCGGTTGCGTCCGCCAGGGGCTTTGGATGAGAACCTTTTCTTGGCCTCCTGTATTAAGTGCGGCCAGTGTTTGCAGGTCTGCCCCCCACAGGTCATTGAGCTGGACGATATCAGTCAGGGCTTTGGCATTGGCTCACCTTATATTATTCCGCGAGAGGGCGCCTGTATTTTATGCAACGGTTTACCGTGTGTCCTGGCGTGTCCGACAGGTGCGCTGAACCACGATCTTTCTTTGGGCAAAGATGCGGAAATGGGTCTGGCCGTGATTACCAATCCTGATACCTGTCTCTCAGTTCTGGGAGTTAACGATCTGGTTTACCGGCTGGAGAATCTCGGAAAAAAGAAAACATCTTCTCCGGATCAGACTGAATTAAAAGAAATTCTGACATCCTTAATAAAAAAATTAACTCAGGATGAAAAAAAAGCATGGCAAACCAAATTTGCTTTGGCGGATATATCTGATAACACGCTGTTATCAATTCTGAAACAATCTGAACATGCTGATTTGAAATGGATTATCAATTTTGCCGGGTCTTCCGGTCAGGCGCAAAAGGCTTGCCAGGTCTGTCTTGAGGAATGCCCGATCAAAGATGAAAAACCAATTGTTTTTGTCAGCAAAACCAATCCGGATACGGGTAAAAAGTATGTCTGGCCATCTGTAATGAAAACCTGTGTCGGCTGCGGGGTTTGCGAAGAAAAATGTCCGACGCCGGCTGCCTCTGTAAAAATTACGCCACGGCTGGAATGGTCTGAAAAGCAGACCGGCATTCAAACAAGGAAAGAGAATCTCACATGACAAATATATCTGTTAGAAATGACAAAAAGCAGGCCAAAATAAGTACCTTCAAAGGGCCAGGTATGCGCCCAGAAAATACTCCTCAGCCGGGACACGCCAAACACAAATGGAGAAATATCCGCTGGGCCGTGCTGTTGTTTTTCAATTTTTTCTTTTTCGCTTCTTTTTTCTTTGATATTCAACTTCTGGAAGGAACTCTGAGCGGCTCCCGCCTGCTGGGATTTCATCTGATTGATCCACTGGCGGCTTTTCAGGTTGTCCTTTCCAGTAAAATAATAATGGTAAACCTGATTATCGGAGTGGTAACAATCTTTCTGTTTTACCTGATGTTCGGTGGGCGCTCATTCTGCTCGTGGATTTGTCCTTATCATTGGCTGGCCGAACTGGGAGAAAAAATACACCTGAACCTTAAAAAGAAAAAAATCATCAGAAACCACACTTTTGATCGTAAAATCCGTTATTATTTTTACGGCATTTTTCTTGCGCTGGCGGGGATTACCGGATATACTGTTTTTGAAACCATCAATCCGGTGGCAATTATCAGCCGGTTTATTGTATATGGGCCGTCTTTAATGCTTCTCTGGGTAATGGTGCTGCTGATTTTTGAGATATTATACAGCCGCAGGGCATGGTGCCGCTATTTCTGTCCGGTGGGTGTCTCCTACCAGCTTATCGGTTTGGTGTCTCCTTTACGGATAAAATGGGACAAAGAAAGCTGCTCAAACTGTAAACGCTGTCAAAGTGTCTGTCTGATACCCCATGTTCTGACTGCTTCCGTCAATCAGGGCAAGGCTGATTATGTAAACTCATCGCTCTGCACACGCTGCGGGCTTTGTGTGGATATTTGCGATGATGAAGCGCTTAGTTACGGAGTTAAGTATCTGGATAAACTTATTTGATGTTTGATATTTGATGTTTGATGTTTGATG
>JAOZLU010000304.1:0-6033 GCA_029934695.1 Desulfobacterales bacterium
ATCAAACATCAAACATCAAACATCAAACATCAAACATCAAACATCCAGCATCAAATTTCCTATCTTATTTTCAGTGTGCTTATGGAAATAAGCGCTAGTCCGATTGCGATCACCCAGAATCGGACAATGATCTTGGGCTCCGGCCATCCTTTCAGTTCAAAATGGTGATGAAGGGGGGCCATTTTAAAAATCCTGCGGCCATTTGTCATTTTAAAAAAACCCACCTGGAAAATAACAGACAGGGCTTCTATGACAAAAAGTCCGCCCACCAGTATCAGCATTATTTCCTGCTTTGTGATAACAGCCACAGTGCCGATGACGCCTCCCAGGGGAAGCGAACCGACATCTCCCATGAAAATCTGTGCAGGATATGTGTTGAACCACAGGAAACCAAGACCTGCGCCAGCCAGAATTCCGCAGAAAATGGTTAACTCACCACTTCCGGAAACATAACTGATCTGAAGATATTCGGCGATTCTGACATGACCTGTCACATAAGCAAAAAGCATATATGTCACCGAAGCAATGATAACAGGCCCTATGGCAAGGCCGTCAAGACCATCCGTGAGATTGACAGCATTGGATGTTCCCACGATGACAATCACAGCAAAAAAGATATAGCCCCACCCGATATCCGGTGAAATATTTTTAAAAAAAGGTATATTTAGCTGGGTGTTGAAGCTCGGGCAGTTATAAATAAAAATCCCTGTGCAGATTGCCAGTATCATCTGCATCAGAAACTTGCTCCGGGCGCTTAACCCTTTGTTCTGCTTTCTGATCAGCATCAGATAATCATCAGCAAAACCGATGAAAGCGTAACTGACTGTCACCAGAAGAATTGCCCATATATAGTAATTGGTCAGATTTGTCCAAAGGAGTGTTGACACAACAACTGAAAAGATGATCAGCACCCCGCCCATGGTCGGTGTGCCAGCCTTTTTGTGATGGTTTTCCGGTCCGTCCTCCTGGATATATTGTCCGATCTGCATTTCATTAAGCTTTCTTATAACCCAGGGTCCCATAAAAAAGCATATAAAAAAAGCAGTCAGACTGGCATAAATTGCCCGAAATGTAATATATCGGAATACATTAAAAAACGATATCGTCGTATGAAGCGGGTACAACAAATGGTATAGCATAATCAGTAAATTGATAATTCATAATTATCAATTATTAATCCTTTCCACAATTTCTTCCATGCCCATTCCCCTGGACCCCTTTATAAGAATCCAGTCATCTGGTCTGAGGAAGTCTGTCAGGTCAAGAATAATTTCTGACCTGTTTCCTATAAAAATATCCCGGGAATCCATACCTCGGTCCCGGGAACCTTCTGCAACATATTCTGCAAACTCGCCTGCGATGCAAAGTCTTGCGATATCTGATCCCGCAGCCAGCGAGCCAATTTTTTTATGCATGGATTCTGCATATTCTCCAAGTTCAAGCATGTCGCCTGAGACAACAATTCCTCTCTGATTCCCTTTTAACGATCTGAGTGTCATTATGGCGGCTTCCATGGAAGCCGGATTTGCATTATAAGTGTCATCAATGATGTTGACGCCCATACGCGTTTTGAGGATATTCATCCTTCCCCGGACCGGCCTGAAATCCTCAAGGCCAGCCTGAATCTCCCGGGCAGACAGCCCCAGCACAAATCCGACAGATGCAGCGGCAAGGGCATTTGAAACCATGAAACTGCCCGGGCTTCCAAGATGAATCGGAACACTTTCTGTCGGCATGTCCAGAGTAAAAGAGATGCCGCTGTCTTCTTCCTTTACTGAAACCGCCTGAATTTCTGCTTCCGGCTTATGGGCACGGGAATAAAAAAGACACCTCTCGCCCTTTGCCTTTTGCCGCTCTCCCAGAGTCATGGCTCTTGGATCATCAGCATTCAGAATGGCGGTCCCTCCCAGCCTGATCCTTTCCAAGAGTTCCCCTTTGGCATTCATAATCGCCTCAAGAGACCCCAATTTTCCAATATGGGCAGGGCCGATATTTGTGATAACGCCGACATCCGGCAGGCAGATATCTCCAAGTTTTCCGATCTCCCCGGAGTTGTTCATTCCCAGTTCCACCACTGCCCACTCATAAAAATCATTGAGACGAAGAAGGGTCAGAGGAAGGCCGATTTCATTATTAAAGCTTCCTCGGGAAGCCAAGGTGCAAAATCGCCGGGCCAACACTGAGGCCGTCATCTTTCTCGTGGTGGTTTTTCCATTTGATCCTGTTATTGCGACAACCGAAGCATTGGAACGCTTTCGGTTAAATGCAGCAAGATCACCGAGCGATTTTGTCGTATCGTTTACCACCACACAGGCAATTCCTTTTTCCTGCCATTCCGGACAGGGTAAATCATTGGCACTGTTTTTTTCTGTTATAAGGCAGCGGACACCATGTTCAAGCACATCCCCCACAAAACTGTGTCCGTCATAAACATCCCCTCTGATTGCGACAAACACGTTATCAGGAGCTATGTTCCGTGAATCAATTGATATGCCTGAGAATTCAGATTTACATTTTCGAGTTTCAAAACCCGAAAGCAGTCTTCCTCCTGTTGCATCAAGAATCTCATCAACTGTCCATGACTTATGTTTTATCATTTATTATTCACCGTGGTCCATTGAGAGTGAGCCGTTGACAGTTGCAACGATCATTGGTAACTGGTCACCGGCAACTGATGCTGTCAGCTTCTTTTTCTCATGTCGGGGCGGCACATTCATGTAATTCAGTGTTTCATAAGCGATTTTCCTGAACACAGGAGTTGCGACAGTACCGCCGTAATGATTTTTCTGAGGCTCGTCTAAAACTGCCAGGATCACGACTCTGGGTTTTTCTGCGGGCGCAAAACCGATAAAAGATGCGACGTATTTTCCTTTTGCATATTGTCCTTTTCCATCAATTTTCTGAGCAGTTCCTGTCTTGCCGCATGCAGAATACCCTTTGAGGGCAGCTTTTTCACCGGTTCCCCCTTTCTCAACAACAGATTTCATCATCTGCCTGACTGCTTCGGCAGTTTCTGCAGAAACAACCCTCCGGATTTTGCGGGGACCGAAACTTTCCACAGGCTGTCCGTTCGAATTCGTTATGGCCTGGACGATATAAGGCTTCATCAGCATCCCTCCGTTGGCAATTGCAGAGGTTGCTGTGATCAGTTGTATCGCGGATACGGAAATGCCCTGCCCAAAGGATATTGTCCCCGCGTCAATTTTTGACCATCGTCTGTAAAAGGATAAAGTGCCTGCTGTTTCCCCTGGACAGTCAATTCTGGTTTTTTCCCCGAAGCCAAAGTCACGAAGCGTTTTATAAAGCAGCTGGGGTCCTATCATTTCACTGACTTTGACAGAACCTATATTGCTGGAGTATTTTATGATTTTTCCCAAACTCATCCACCCGTAAGGCTGGGAGTCATGAACAACATCCTCACCGATCTGATATGCGCCATTTTCACAAAAAAAGATTGTATCCGGCGTACATCCTCCAAATTCGATTGCCCCGGCCGCACTGAATATCTTCATTGTCGAACCCGGTTCAAACGGGTCTGTCACGGCTTTGTTTCTCCACAGGTCCCTGTCAAATTTTCCAAAGGAATTCGGGTTGAAAACAGGAGCATGGGCCAAAGCCAGCACAGCTCCTGAGTCCGGTTCCATCACAACGGCCATCCCAGATTTTGCGGAAAAGTCTGTGACAGCTTCTTCCAGAGCGCTTTCAGTGATGAACTGGATTGTCTTGTCAATGGTAAGGATAAGATTCTTGCCACTATAGCTCATATCCGTATTTTCTTCTGTGTCAAACTTTCGGTCAAACCCGTCCTTCAAGACTGTTAATTTGTGGTCACTACCTTTGAGCCAGTTGTCATAATAAAATTCGATGCCTTCCAGGCCCCGGTCATCCACACCTGTAAATCCAAGCACCTGCGCGGCAAGCGTCCCGCTGGGGTAGAAACGGCTATGTTCAGATATGAAACCGACACCTTTAAGTCTGAGGTCTTTTACGGTCCTTGACTTTCTGGGTCCGACCTGGCGCTTAACCCATATAAACGACTTTCCAGACTCAAGTTTCACATTAAGTGTTTTCGCATCAATTTGCAATGCTCTTGAAAGTGCCTGGGCTGTGGCCCGCGGATCCTTAATGTGTCGCGGATGTGCTGTAATGGATTCCACATCAGCGGAAGTCACAGCCATTTCCCTGCCGTTTGCATCATATATGGTTCCGCGCTTTCCACGAAATATGAGTGATTTTTCACGTTCTTCCAATGCTCTGTCATTCAGCCACGGGCAAAAAGCCTGCAAATATATTGCTTTTATGCCAATAACCGAAAAAAAGAACACAAAAAAAAGGCCGACAATGCAGATGCGTAATTTTCTGCGTTTTTTTTCAACGGATTTCATGGATGATAACCATCTGTTTCTGTGTGGGAGTTGTCAGGCCAAGCTGATATTTTGCAATTTTTGAAATCCGTTTCGGAGATTTAAGCCTGGCAAATTCGATTTTCAGGTTGTTTTGCAAGGTGATAAGTTTGCGATGTTTATCTGTTTCTTTTGATATTTCATATCCGACTTGGACGCACTGGACTCTGCACCATGTATAAAAAAGGAGTTGTGTGATAAATATCAGCATAAGGATAATCCATATCCCTATTGTTTTCAGCTCAGATATTTTCAAAATTCGTAACCTCTGTTTCAAAATCTTTTCCCAACCATTCTTCTTTCATAACTCAGTTAATAGGAACAAATCAATGGGGTGCAGAGAGTATTCGGAGGTAGTAATATTCTCATCAAACATCAATTTTTTCTGCTGCCCTTAACTTTGCGCTTCTTGCCTTGGGATTTATTGCAATCTCTTCTTCGGCAGGGCACCGGACTTTTTTTGTCAAAATGCGCAACGCTTTTTTCCGGTTGCAGACACATTTGGGAAAGCCCGATGGGCAGATGCATCCTTTTTCCAGTGCTTTCATCCGATGTTTCACAATTCGATCTTCAAGAGAATGAAACGATATGGCACAAAGCCGGCCTTTGGGGTTCAAAATGGATACGTTATTATCTCCGATTCTTTCCATAAACAAATCAAGCCGTTCAAGTTCTTTGTTGACAGCGATTCTGAGTGCCATGAACACCCGCGTGGCAGGATGAACCGAACGCCTGCTTTTAAATTTCGAATGTTGAAACGGAACCGCATCACATACGATCTGAGCCAATTGTCCGCTTGAACGAATCGGGGTATGCATCCTCTCCTTTACAATTCTTCGCGCAATACGTTTTGCAAAGCGTTCTTCCCCATATTCCCTGAAAATTTTTACAAGGCTCCTTTCATCAATGCTGTTGACCAGTTCCTCAGCTTTAAGGCTTCCCGCTTCCATCATGTTCATCCGCATATCAAGCGGCTCATCCTTTCTGAAACTGAATCCCCGGCCGCCGGATTCAAGCTGATGGAGCGAAAGCCCGAGGTCAAGAAGGATGCCGTCCACAGCACGGATATTCAATTCTGAAAGAATATCCCAGAGATGTATGAAATTGCCATGAAAAAAATAAGTGCCGGACGCATAAGGCTTCAACGCTTTTTTTGCGTTGTCTATTGCATCCTTGTCCTGATCTATGCCGATCAGAAATCCGTCCGGCATAATTTTCTCCAGAATCGCCCGGGAATGGCCTGAACCACCAAGCGTACAATCCACATAAATCTTTCCCGGTCTGCAATTAAGATAGCTGATCACTTCATTCAACATTACGGAAGTATGATTGTATGTCATAGACTTAAGCAACCTGTTTTATCCAACTGTTCTGAGTAAAAATACATTTTTGTAAAAGTGTCAAGAAAAAACGGACAATACACAACTGCTTTATAGGTATATTTGCAATAATCATAGTATGATATAAATTGTTACCAAATTTTTGCGGCCAAATAATTTATGAATGTGCAGCAGATTGAAAATGCCCCTGACGGCAGACGCTCCTGACTGATTGACAGATGCTCCTGACTTATTGACAGATGCTCCTGCCGGATTGGCAGATGCTCCTGCCGGATTGATAAATCCGGCAG
>JAOZLU010000304.1:6133-8168 GCA_029934695.1 Desulfobacterales bacterium
TTGGCAGATGCTCCTGCCGGATTGATAAATCCGGCAGCCCGGCAGACGCTTCTGATAACAGATGCTCCTGCCGGATTGGCAGATGCTCCTGCCGGATTGATAAATCCGGCAGCCCGGCAGACGCTTCTGACAACAGATGCTCCTGCCTTATTGGCAGATGCTCCTGCCGGATTGGCAGATGCTCCTGCCGGATTGACAAATCCAGCAGCCCGGCAGACGCTTTCTGACAGATTGGCAAATCCGGCAATCCTATTCTGATTTAAGGATCTGCTGATCTATAAAAGTTTAAGAGATTCATGGAATTGCCATGAAAAAGCTTGACACCTATTTTGCAATAAAATAAAAATATATACAAGCATTAGAAAGAAAGAATTTGTTTTTTTTCACAGAGTGGCTGTTGTGTTGCCTTTCCCGCTCTTATGACAAAAATGTCACCCGGTCCTGCGGGATTACAAATCTAACTGAAATGCCTGGAATTTGGCAATCCCTGAAGTGAAAATTCCATCTGCTGATAATTTGTACCAGGCATTCTATGGACAGAAAATATTTCCAGTGTGATATTGAACAGATATATCCAAACCGCTATCAGCCTCGTTCTGTGTTTTCCCAAGATGAAATTGAGGATCTGAGCCAGTCTGTCAGAACTCAGGGAATTGTTCAGCCCCTTCTGGTTCGGAATGTTGACGGCGGTTATGAACTCATAGCAGGGGAAAGACGGCTCCGGGCTGCCAAGATGGCCGGCCTGAATCAGGTCCCGGTTATTCTGAAAAATATCTCAGACACAGAGTTGCTGGTCATGTCCATTGTTGAAAATATGCAGCGGAAGGACCTGAATCCGGTGGAAGAGTCTGATGCTTATCACCGCCTTATGACCGAATTCAATTTTACTCAGGAGCAGATTGCAGGACGCGTTGGAAAAAGCAGGCCCGCAGTTTCCAATCTCCTGAGACTCAGGCAACTGCCCCGGCAAATCAGGGATTCCATAACAGAAGGGACCCTGAGTCTGGGACATGCAAAGGTGCTGTTAAGTGCCGGAACATCCGGCCAGCAGGATGAAGCATGGCGGGCTGTCATTTCAAAAAGGTTGTCAGTCAGAGAAACAGAGCGGCTGATCAACCGTTTGAAAGCAAAAAGTAAGAAATCGAAAAAAGCCGGACCCGAAGAAATATATTTTTCAGATGTTGCAGATGATCTTGCCCGCCAGTTGGGTACCAGGGTCCGAATTAAACGGTGCGGTCAAAAGGGAAAAGTTGAAATCGAATTTTACAGCAATGATGACCTTGACCGCCTGATAAATTTTTTGAACCAGAATCAGTAAATCGGAAATGATAAAAATATGCGTAATTGACGGCCAGGGCGGAGGGATTGGCAGCGCCATAATTAAAAAACTGAAGGAATTATTTGAAGAAACGGTTGAAATCATTGCCTTGGGCACGAATGCAATTGCAACCGCCCAGATGCTCAAGGCAAGAGCGAATCGCGGCGCTTCCGGAGAAAATGCGATTGTTCAGACCGCCAGAAAGGCTGATGTGATCATCGGTCCGGTGAGTATTATTATGGCACATGCCATGATGGGTGAGGTAACACCGAAAATCGCAGAAGCGGTGGCAGACAGTCCTGCAAAAAAACTTCTCATACCGCTTTCCCAGGAAAATGTTGAAATTGTGGGGTTATCCGCTATCCCGCTTCCTCACCTGATTGAGGCCCTGATACAGGAACATTTGAAAATTATAAACGGTGAATTATGAATGGTGAATTATCATTCATAATTCACAATTCATAATTCATAATTTATTTATTAAGGAGAATTACAATGTGTGAAGCAATGGCTTATCTGGTTGAGGGTGATGAGAAAAAACTGATTATGGAAGCTGTTGATACAATTCAGCCTGAGGGCGATGGTATCACCTTGGTCAACATATTCGGTGAGCAGAAATTCTTAAAAGCCCACATCCATTCACTTTCTCTTGTAGATCATCAGGTTTTCCTGAAAACGGATGTTTGATGTTGGGTGCTGGATGTTTGATGCTGGATG
>JAOZLU010000305.1 GCA_029934695.1 Desulfobacterales bacterium
GATGTTCGATGTTTGATGTTTGATGTTCGATGCTTTCTCGGAGTTCAAATAATCCTTTTCTTATATCGCATTCTTGTGGAAATTTCTGTCAATCCTCTCCGTGGGGCGACTTTGCGGCAAAGATGGTCAGTTTAAGTTCGGCATCATCCAAAAGAAGGTATATTGGTCTGCGTCCGGAGAGGTTCTCGCTTTCAGTGATGATGATCGGCACACCTTCCCCGCGTCTGTCCATGATAAAACTGCGCTGGCTGCCAATGGCGTTGACGTTCATGGGACAGCGGGCCAGCAGGGAACTTAGCAGTTCGTTGCGTGTTGACTGCCGTTCTGAAAGGCTGTCAATGGTCATTGTGTTGGGAATGGTTCCCGGGGAGAAGATTTCCAGTCTGTCGCCAAAAAGATGCAGTCTGATTTTTGATCTGTAAACTGAGTAGTCCCGATGAGCCACCGCATTCACGACTGCCTCAAATACTGCGTTCATGGAAAACTGGGGTGTCTCGATCCGGTTCGGTGCTTTGATGGCATAGACACGCATATTCCGTTCGACAAATTTGCAGGCATCCCGAATCTGAATATCCAAAGGGCCGGTAATGTCTTGGGCATCCAGTTGAGAGGCTCCATTTCGCTCGGTGCCCCGATAGCAGACAACCTGTATAAAAGCATTCGGCATGAACGACTCGGGTGCATCGCTTGCCATGAGTATGCCGCTCACCGTGGGGCGAAGAATATTCTCCTCATTTCTCACGATCAGTTTCATCTTTTCCAGGAATTCCTGATCATTTGATGGGGAGAGAACTGTTCTGAAGCGTTTCCAGAGTTTGGGAACCAGGTTGCCGGGTTCTGCATTCGGCACTGTCTGTTCATCGAATCGGATCACCCGGGCCTGGCTGCGTTGCTGAAACAGGCGTGCCAGCACATCAGGCCTCATCTGTCGTTTTGAACTGCCGATCCGCCGGAAATAGCCGCCCGGGCTCTGATGTACAAAAAGGCTTCGGGGAACATCAATGCGAACAATCACTTTTTCAGTGCTGTCTTCTGCGGTGACGGGTATCTTGCGAATGACACAATTCAGGGGCGGCTCAATCAGGTCATTGCAGATGCTCCGCAACCATGTTTCAACTATATCCAGCTTGTCCCGGGGGATGCCGTGGATGGTTTTTGATTTGTCATCCACGCCTAACAGGACCACCCCGGTATGAGTATTGGCCATGGCCGAGAGTTCATCTGCCATGCTGTTTCTGTGCGGCCCGGAAACTTGGTTGCCTTTGTATTTCGGATTCTTCAGTTCCAGCGAGGAGTCTTCTCCGAGTCGGATCTGCTTCAATAGCTCATCTGTGGTTTCAAACATGCTTGATCCTCCAACATTATGAAAAATGTCTCTGACAGGGTTACCTCCTTATATTATAGGGTGTGTATTGGGGGTGGACCGACCTCAATAAACCCCGATTACCTGTCTTATTGATTTTATAGAAAAAAATGTGTGTATTGGGTGGACCAACCTCAATCAACCCCCCTTATTCTGCCGGGCGCCTTGGTCTGCTGACAGTTTCGTAGCAGTCCGAGTCAGTCGAGGGGATCCAGGGGACATTGCTCCAGACCTCGGAAATCAGATATGCTTTATTTTGAATCAGGAATTTCCCAAAAATAAGATTCCCTGAATTTTTTGAATCGGGCATCCTTATTTTTGTCGTTTATATTTCAATTCAGATAAAAAATAACATTCAGTTTCTGAACCATAATCCTGTTTCAAAAAAAGCCGGATTGGAAAAAAATTGAATTTCATCCGAATATGATATATCTATCAGAAAATGATTTCAGAGGCAAACAGATTATCATTGGAAAGGCTTAATCATCTGATCTGGGTACAGGGGCCGCAGATGAACGCGGACGGCCTGTCTGCCGCGGACTCATCCGCGGTCTGTGCAAGCTGTTTTCTCAGGGAAAAATTCCGGAAAACTTTTGGCCGGGGTACTTATTTTGCACATATCTGTGTCATCTGTATCCTCTTTTCCATATTACACTAAATTTATTAATTCCAGAATGTTGTAAGGTATATTTCCGCCCCCGGCTTTTCACTTTCCACTCCCAATAACGAATAATGGAAGTTTTACAGGTTTTCCTGAAACTTAAAACCTAAAACCTAAAACTTTCATAAGGCTCCCGAATTTTCCTTGACAAAATTTCTGAATAGATTATTATTTTCTGTTCTTGATAAACAGTCGCTAAATTTTGGATAGCAAAGGAGGCACAGACAATATGTACGCTGTGGTGAATACAGGCGGAAAGCAATATAAAATTCGGAAAGATGAAATCCTCAGAGTTGAGAAAATTCCAGGGGAAGTGGGGGCTTATGTATCCTTTGACAGGGTGCTGATGTTTTCAGACGGTGAAAATGTGGAAATCGGCCAGCCGGTTCTTGAAAATATGGCAGTTCAGGGCCACATTGTGGAACAGGGCAAGGCCAAAAAAATCATTGTCTTTAAATACAAAAGACGAAAAAGATACCGTCGGAAACAGGGGCATCGCCAGCAATACACGGCAGTCATGATAGACAGCATCGGAGGCCCGGGAAGTGCTGAATCAGAAACGGGCGCAACGGCAACGGCAATGGAACTGGAACAGAAATCCCAGATTCCGTCGGATTCCGGGGAATCAGAATTGGAACAGAAAGCGGCAGTTCAGGATAGGGAGATGGAATAATGGCGCACAAAAAAGCAGGCGGCAGTTCAAAAAACGGCCGCGACAGTAACGGACAACGGAGGGGCGTCAAACGATACGGCGGGCAGATTGTGGAAGCCGGCAATATATTGGTACGCCAGTTGGGGACAAGAATCCATCCCGGGGAAAACGTGGGACTGGGCAAGGATTTCACCCTGTTTGCAAAAATTGACGGCATTGTCACTTATGAGCGAGTGGGCCGTTCACATAAAAGAGTAAGCGTTTATGCACCGTGAAATTCATTGATGAAGCATTAATTACCGTCCGGTCCGGAGACGGAGGCAGCGGTTGCGTCAGTTTCAGGCGGGAACGGTCTGTCCCCCGGGGCGGACCGGACGGCGGAGACGGCGGCAAAGGCGGGGATGTTATCCTGAAGACGACATCCCGTAAACGCACCCTGCACCATTTCCAGTTCAAACGGCAATTCAGAGCCCAGAGGGGCGTGAATGGTCAGGGTAAACAGAAGACCGGAAAAAACGGTGATGACCTGATTATTGAACTTCCGCCCGGCACGGTGGTAACAGACGCGGATACCGGGCAGGTGTTAAAGGATTTCATTGATCCCGATGAAAAGTATGTCATTGCAGAAGGCGGCAGGGGCGGCCAGGGCAACAGACGGTTTACAACATCCACAAACCGTGCGCCCCGGTTTGCCCAACCTGGTGAGCCGGGGGAGGGCCTGACACTCAAACTGGATCTGAAACTGCTGGCGGATGTCGGTATCATCGGACTTCCAAATGCAGGCAAATCCACCCTGACCCGTGCGGTTTCCGCGGCAAATCCCGAAGTGGGGAGTTATCCGTTCACAACGCTTACACCCAGCCTCGGGGTGGTCCATGTTGACTGGGGAGAGCCTTTTGTGGTTGCGGATATCCCCGGACTGATTGAGGGTGCTCATAACGGGGCCGGCCTGGGATTTCAGTTCCTGCGGCATATTGAACGGACCCGTGTCCTGCTCCATCTCGTGGATGTGTCATCCATTGATCCTGAGGCCCCCCTTGCCGGATATGAGACCATAAACAATGAAATGGTCTTGTACAGCGAAGATATCATGAAAAAGCCTCAGATTGTGGTTTTGAACAAACTGGACGTACCCGGGGCCGAAGAATTGGCCAAGTCATTCCGATCCGCGCTGAAAAAAGATCGGTTTTTTAAAAAGAACCCGGTTTCCCTTTCAATTTCCGCGATTGAAAGAAAAGGGATCGAAGAGTTGAAATCGGAAATTACCAGGTTATTGGACAACATTAATGAAAAGCAGCATGAAAACGTGCTTCGAGGTCGTAAATCGGGTGGTCATAAAGGTGGGAAGTAATGTTCTCACCAAAGACAACGGTCTCAATCTGAGGGCCATCAGATCCATCAGCCGGCAGATATGCTACCTGATTGACGGAGGGCTGGAAATTCTGCTGGTTTCTTCCGGGGCAATGGCTGTTGGAATAAAAAAACTGGGGCTTCCCAAACGGCCGGATGAGATTCCCGGGCGTCAGGCAGCCGCTGCCGTGGGTCAGGCCGGCCTGATGAGGGAATATGAAAAGGCGTTTGAGCGGCATAAAAAGAAAGTGGCTCAACTCCTGCTGACCAGTGACGGCCTCAGCAACCGGATAAGATATCTGAATGCGCGGAATACGCTTCATACCTTATTATCTTGGAAAGTGGTCCCTGTCATCAATGAAAATGACACGGTTTCTGTGGAAGAGATCAAATTCGGTGACAATGACAATCTTTCAGCGAAAATAGCGCTTCTGACAGACGCCGATATTCTGATCAATCTTACAGATATTGACGGGCTTTACACCAAAGACCCCCGGACATATCCGGATGCGGAACTTATCCCGGAGGTTTCCACAATAAAAAAGGATATTGAAAAATTTGCAGGCGATATTCCGGGTGCGCTCGGAATCGGGGGAATGCTGACAAAAATAAAGGCAGCGAGAAAGGTGACATCTGCCGGCATTCCCATGATCATTGCCAAAGGGGATAAGCCTGACATACTGATCAGGCTTTTTTCCGGGGAAGCACATGGGACGTTTTTTGTTCCGAAAAAAAAAAAGCTGGCAAACCGCAAATGCTGGATCGGGTTCAACCTCAGACCTGAAGGGATTATCCATATTGATAACGGTGCTGCACGGGCGATTCTCAAAAAGGGGAAGAGCCTGCTTCCCAGCGGCATTGTCGGTGTGGATGGTGAATTCGACGTTGGCGCGCCGGTGGAATTCAAAAATGGCGACAGCGAAATATTGGGAACCGGTCTTGTGAATTACAGTTCGACCGATATACACAAGATCATGGGGCTTCAGACAAGCGAAATCGAGAACTGTCTGGGGCAGAAAACTTATGATGAAGTGATCCATCGGGATAATCTGGCAATTACAGGCGAATGTGCTGTGTAATGTGGGAGTGCGGAAATTATTTTTCGCCCTCTGTAAGCGGCAGTCATTAAGCCCTGTTGTCACATCGGCATCGCGTCCGAACCATTTTTTCCGAAAATTCCCATATACAGCTGCTCTGCCTGCGATGAGCAGAGATACTTGATTGCAGGCGTTCAAAAAATTTGTGCAGGATTTGAATCCTCATAATATTATTGAAAAAAGAATGTTTTGGTCCGGAAAATAAAGAGAACTGTCACATCCATATTCCCAATTTCAGGAAGAAGGGAAGGAAATTGTATTCGTTGCGGCGCATGTTGCAGATTACCCAAGTTGTGCCCTTTTCTAAAGTATGATAAATCCGATAGGGATGGGGGATACTATTGTTCCATTTATAGTTTCCGCTCCCTGAATTGCAGAAAATATCCCAGAACACTGTCTGAATTTATTACACCAGACACATGCGGCTACAGATTTAAAGATAAAAGTGCCGTTAAGTCGAGCCCGGTATGGACGATGAGCGCGTTATTGGTCGTCGCATCCTTCATCCGTAAAATACTTCAAATAAATACAGATATTTAGAATTGGCGTATGCCTCGGAAGCATTGCGACGGATGCCCGGAAATCACTGTTTTCAGGTGATTTCTGGCAGATGATGCGCTATCTTCTATTTATCCTGCCGACGTTTCCGGCTATGACAATTATGGGAGCTGTTTTGTACATGACGGGCAATTGTTCTCGCGGCTCAGTCGCATCGGCAGAGGCCCGCCGCCGCGAGAACGCCCTGAAGTGGCGTTTGAAAGTTTGTCAGAAAACCCTTGCTCAAGGGTGATTTTCCCGTTGCAGGAAAAGGTGTTGCCATCCTCATGCACTGTCTCCGCGCCGACTGCCATGTTGAATCGGGCGAGATTCCTTCGCAAAAATGGCTGCTCTGTCCTGCTCTCTGACTTCCGGGCACACGGCGAAAGGGATGGGGGATTGGATGCCCGAACTGTCACGGGCCTGAGCATTGAGGAGCTTCAGACACCACATCCGATGCCCTTTCAGCCCGTGCCAGAGACTTTTGCCGAAACCCCGGACATTTTTTTGCCACGGCGATGAATCCGGGCCGATGTCCGAACATGTCCGCCCTCACGGGAAGCACCTGTTTCCGGGAGTGTCAGCCTGAAGCCCTGCAAAATACGGCTCCGTATGCAGGTTGCCGAAATTGTAGCCTCCCCTGAATCCGTTATAATCAGAAATTATATGAGGTAAAAACTATGAATCAGAGAATCAGCATTACTCTGCCTGAAAAAACAATACATCTGATTGATTATATGGCAACGAAAAGGAGCAGGAGCCATTTTATTGACAAGGCTTTGAAGTATTACATGGAACAGGTTGGAAAAGCTGATTTGCGAGAGCGTCTGAAACAGGGGGCAATTGACAGAGCTGAAAGAGATCTGAATGTCGCCGGGGAATGGAATGCTTTGGAAGAGGAAGCATGGCAAAAAAGATAAATTTTCCAAAGAGAGGATATGTATTTTTAGTCAATTTTGATCCGACAGTCGGATCAGAAATAAAGAAAACAAGACCTGCTCTGATTCTTCAGAATGATATTTCAAATGAGTATAGTCCGATTACAATAGTTGCGGCGATAACATCCCAATTTGATGAATCTTTATATCCGACCGAGGTATTATTGCAGGCATCTGAGGGAGGATTAAAGAATAATTCTGTTGTATTGCTGAATCAGATACGTTCAATTGACAAACAAAGACTGATAAAAAGATTAGGCGTACTGAAACCGAATACAATGGAAAAAATAGAGATTGCATTGCAAATCAGTTTCGGACTTATTGAAGTATAGCCATAATGAAACTGAGACTCGCCCACAAGCTCGAAGACCAGACCATTGCACTTCATAATGGTCCCGGACACCGTTGCTGATATGGACTCAGGGATGCAGTCTCCGATGTTGCAAGAATTGTCTCAACCCACAATGTTGGACCCCAAAGGCGGCTTTGAATATACCATTGAGGAAATCACAGAGCTATTCATATCGTTACGCCAAAAAACCTGATATTAATCGTAATCATATTGAATCATTGACAAGCGGCATTGAGGTTCAGGAATTTGAAATGATTCCTAAGATGAAAAGAGAATTTTTGGATGTTGTCAAATTTCCTTCATCAGAGACACTTATACCTAAATTGAGCGATCCTCCCCTAAATCCGTTATAATCAGATAATTTCCTATACAAAAACAAAAAAACGGGGTCTTTACATGGAAAGAGAATTTAATGATACCGGATTATGTATTCCCGACAGACATTACATGGCAGATACATCTGAAAAAATCGAAAGTATTCTCCGGCTTATCGAAAAAGGGAAATATTTCACCATCAATCGCCCCCGGCAGTTCGGTAAGACGACTATCTTACAATTGTTAAGCAGTCGGCTCAATCTCATGGAGGAGTATCTGGCCTTGAATATCAGCTTCGAGGGAACCGGAGATACACCCTTTGTCAATGAACAGACCTTTTGCCCTGCATTTCTCAGAATCATTGCCCGTACAGTCAGATACAGCCGCCCGGAAATATCTGAACATCTTACCCGGGCCTCCCGGCAGGTTCATGATTTTGAAGAACTGTCACAGTTCATTTCTCAATATGTGCTGGAAATGAACAAGCATGTCGTTCTGTTTATTGATGAGGTGGATAAAAGCAGCGATAATCAGATATTTCTCCATTTCCTGGGCGTGCTGCGAAATAAATATTTGTCAAGGGATACAGGCCAGGACTTCACCTTCCACTCGGTCATTCTGGCCGGAGTTCATGATATTAAAACCCTCAAAGCAAAAATCCGGTCTGACGAAAGAAAGTCCTTCGACTCCGCTCAGGATAAATACAACAGCCCCTGGAACATTGCGGCTGATTTCAAGGTGAATCTGAGCTTTGCTCCGCGTGAAATTGAGACCATGCTGGAGGATTACAGCCGGGAAAAGAATATAAAGCCGGATATCCCGGCCATTGCCGAACAGTTGTACTACTACACTTCCGGCTATCCCTGGCTGGTCAGCAAGCTCTGCAAATTCATTGACGA
>JAOZLU010000306.1:0-3852 GCA_029934695.1 Desulfobacterales bacterium
CAGCGGTTTTACTCATTATGTGATTATCTCCTTTCTGTAATAAATCATGGTTTCGGAGGTCTGTAAATTATTTTATGAAAAAGCGGTTCAGATCGAACACTTTTTCAGGACAGGCCCGCTCACAGCGTCTGCATGCCACGCCGTTGCACAGGGATTGTTCAAGGACAAGGGACACAGGTTCACTATCTTCCATCACGGAGATGGCGTTCTCGGGACATTCTTCCGCACACTCCATACAGGCGACACATCCTTCAGCACTTATTTCTGCGTGTTTGCCGATGTCTGTGATGGTCGTGAGTCCCATACGGCCGAGATCGTCAATGTCCCGCTTAACGGTTCGGACAATTTCCGGCATCCCTTCCACCGGCAACAGGTCGGGAAGGCCGTATCTTTTCAGAAATTTCCTATAGTGAGACATGGGCATTCCTTCTGTCCAGTATGAGATTTCCAGAATATAGGCTTTTTCAAATGTCTTGGAAGATGCGAACATGCAGTGGGTCTTTTTGAGCGTATTGGCTATGTCGCTCATGATATCAAGCTTTTTCATGTCCATGACCAAATCCCGCGCCATGGCCAGGGAGGTGTTTCCCACCTGATAGATGGTTTTCACATGGGAAGGAACCATGCCGAGTTTCTGAGCCTTCAGCGGGTCCACATAGGTGCCGGAAGCACCGGACATATACGCAGTGCGGATGTCTTCCAGCGTGATTCCGGCTTCATGACAGAGTGTGATGTGACCGGCCCGAACGGATCCGATGGCCTTGCCTGCTTCCACAAGGTCTTCTTCTGTGAAGCAGATATCTTCGCCCAGGCGAAGTTCTGTGTCCACTGTATTGATGCGCGGGATGGAGAGCAGATTGACCGCCATGGCCTGCTCCATAATCGCCACAGTTCCCGTGCCGGTGATTCCGACCGGGCAAATATCCCCCTCCTCAATCGTTGTGCCGTCTTTAAGGTTCACCAGAGGGCCTTGGGCAGCGAACATCTCAGTATTCAGAACGATCACCCGGTGATGAGGAGGTTCCGGATTCAGATTGGAAATCGCCCCGGGAACAGCCAACATGCCGCAGGTGATCTGCTGCCCTTCAAGAGCCGGGCCGGCCGCGGTGGAGCCTGTGAACACCTGACCATCGTGAAAGAGGGCCATTTCCGCATTGGTGCCGTAGTCTGTTGTCAGCGATGTCTCCTCTTTTTCAAGCATTTTGGTCTGAATCATCATGGCCAGAGCATCTGCTCCGATTTCGTGACGCACGGCCGGCGGGATGATCACATCGCATTCTCCAGGCAGATTCAGGTTCGGAATATTTTTTGCTGCGAGGACCGTTGCTTCCCGTTTCGGAGGCACGACTCCCAGAGCTTCGAGTTTCCGCTTTCCGGCATAAGCCAGATCCCGGATTTCAATCCCCTGAAACAGAGAGAGTTGAATGGGGTTTCCGCAAATCGCAAGACGGTCAACTTTGTCCGCGGATATGTGAAGCCGGCCGATAACATTGTTGACCGCCCGGATCACGATGCTGCTCGCCACATCCGCTCCGATTTCCAATGCGAAATGAATATGGTCAATAACATTTGCCCCCGGAAGCGGATGGCGGGTGGTAATTGCGGTCGAGATGATCTCATAAGATGTCAGATCAATTGCCTGTGCGCGAAAACCGCTGGTTCCTAAGTCCATAGCAATTGCGAGTCGAGTCAATGAATTATATCTCCTTCCCATTTGAAATTTAAGGGTTGATAAAATTGAGAGAACAGTTTATGAATTGAGAGTTCGGCAGTGAAAGGTTGAAACTTTGAAAGTTGCATGAGCCACTAAAAATAAATAGGAGATTTTTTATGCGAGCCTGTACCCGTTGCGAAGCATGGCACACCGAGGCGGAAAAAAACAAAGGGCATTACCTGTCATGCACCCAAGTTAAGGAATACTGGGCAGAAGTCAACAGACATCATAAGGGCGAAACCGGTCATTATGCCCAGATTCACATCAGAAAAGATGGCCGAATTATCTGCCTGAAATGCGGCCAGGATATTAATGACCATCTTTGAAACCAAGCACCACAGTGCCTGTGCCCCTTTCGTCTCTCCCATCATACAGGGCTTTTTTCAGAAATATATCTCCTGCTGTGGAAGGATAGCACAAGAGACATTCGGCATCAGCAGGCAGAGCGGCTGCCACATCCTTTCCCGGAGGGATGGCCGGATATTCAAAATAACAGCGTTTCTGCACCACATCCTGCGGGAAATTCACTTTTGCCGTATAAATGACAAAATTTCTGTGCAGAAAATGAACATCCGGCCGTTTTTCCAGTTCCCTGATCTGATTCAGGTCCCATACTTCCTCGCCGACGATTCTGTCATCTTTCTTCAGCAGCATATGGGACTGGCATCCCCATTCAAAATCCACGGTTGTAATACATACGATTCGCAAAGGACATACAAGCACCTCCCGGATGCCGCTGTTATACGTCTTTCCCATGCCCATGAAGGCTTTTTTTTCCGCAGCAACTTCAATGTCAAACAGCCCGAACCGCTCCGCCTCTTCCAGAAGAAACACTTCTTCAATTCCTCTGACTCGTTTCAGGCTTGTCAGGATTTTTTCGCCAGCATGCATGGAATGCCTCCGCTTAGATGAAAGGGTTAGGGGTTAAAGGTTAAGGGTTAAGGGAAATAGCATGGCTCTCATCATTGCCAAACTGCAAGTTTGGCACTCCGGCTTGTGTTTGTTCTATATCTGACAGGCTTTTAATCCGGCTTCCAGCTTGGGAGTATTCATAAACTGACCAATAACAGAAACAAGGCTCTCCTCTCCCACGGGATTTTTGGCGATACTCACTTCCCCGGAAGCCAGTTCCATCCGGATCCACCCACCAGGCGATCTGAAAATCCCCTTTGCCCGCACCACGTCTCCGTATTTCTGATCCCTAAGCGATTCAAAAAAAGAACTGAGGCATTCCGGCTGAAAAACTTCCTCCGGATACCTAAGCCCGAAAGGTCTGTATTTGCGCGCCAGGCCGTGTGCCTCATCTTCATGGTCATGTCCGTGTTCATGGGGCTGATCGTGGTGAGTCTGTGCGTCTTCACGGGGATTTTTTTCTCGGTTTTCAGGTGCAGGCTTGTAATCTGTGTCGAATATTTCCTCAAGCACAGACGGTTCGAGTTTGGCGAAACTTGTCGGAAACACACGGGCTTCCGGGTTGATTTCTTTCACCGAACTCACCAGGAGATTCGCCACAGAGGGCTTGATACGGTCTGTTTTGTTGAGGATCACCAAATTCCCCGCCCGCAGCTGATTCTCCATGAAGTAGCGATGGGATTTTATGAAAGAGAGAAATTCAGATCCGTCCAAAATATGGATCAGCCGGATATCCGAGTACAACGCCTCCAAATCCTCCCTGTCAAGGATGCTCATAATTTGGGAGATGGTTGCCACACCGGTGGGTTCTATGATCATCCGATCCGGGAAAAATTTTTTGTGCAGCTCAATAATTTGTCGCCGGAAATCCGAGGCCATGGTGCAACAGATGCATCCCGAGGGCATCTCCACGACATCGGCAATATCCGCTCCCCGACCGGACAGGGTGAGGCCGTCCACACCCACTTCTCCGAACTCGTTCACCAGTATGACCAGCTTTTCACCTCTGGGAGGATGCTCAAGAAGATAACGGATAAAGGTGGTTTTGCCTGCTCCCAGAAAACCGTAAACAACATTAATAATCATAAGTTTTCAAACTCCTATAGACTTTAGATAAAGAATAAAGAATGTCATGCAGGTGGATGAGACGAAGCAAATACCCGCTTTTATGCAGATACGCTGTAATCATCTGAACAATCGGCGAGAAGGTGGGTTGCGCTTCGCTT
>JAOZLU010000306.1:3952-8114 GCA_029934695.1 Desulfobacterales bacterium
CACCCACCCTACTTAAAGGGAAGGTTCAGGCTTCGCTTCACCCACCCTACTTAAAGGGAAGGTTCAGGCTTCGCTTCACCCACCCTACTTAAACCATTTTAAAATCTATAGCAGGTTCTTCCTGTTTTTTCAATCAAAAAAGAACAACACTCGGGAAGACCTCCGAGATTTTACAACCTCGGAGGTCTGATTTTGAGGTGCTACAGTCCGTAAGAAGCCGGCTTAAACCCTTTGACTTTGCCGTATTTCTTGAGAGACAAGTCAATAAAGTCTTCTTCTTTGTCCGGCAGTGCCTCAAGGTCCTTCATATAAGCCTCCAAAGATTCTTTCTCAAAATTGGTGAGCTTCAGATTCGGGTCCCCCAGCATCAGTTCACCGCACTTGACTGCGGCTGCCTTACCCCTGACATACAGGCTTTCATTGTTGTCAACAACAGCTTTGCCGATCTCCCACGCATTGTCCGGGCACAGCATGAAGCCGTGGGGACCGCGATAACGGTCTGAGTTTATCAGGCATGCCTGAAACTCTTTCTGGTATCCGAGATCAATGGACGAGTTCATGGCTGCGACATCATAACCGAGTATCTCTGTAAACACCGCTGTGGTGCTGGCTCCGAACATGTCATGGTATTCCACGGCTTCGTTGGACCAGAGATCGCATACCGCGCCAATCACGTTGCCGCAGAGGTCGGAATGGGCGCATGCGCTGGTCTTGCCTTCAGTGGCAATAGGTATGCCGGTTATAGACTTGATAATGGGATCCTCATACGCACAGTCTTTGCTGGGACCGGTTGCGCCGCATTCATAAGCCACAAGGGAGCGGCTCACGCAGATGGCCCGTGACAGGGCTGCCAGGGTATGAGGAACATCTTTGGAAATGAATCCTCCTGCCATGAACATGGCAGTGTTAGCCTCAGCGCAGTTGGTGTCTCCGCCCGGAATGCAGCCATGTTTTTTTGCGATTTCCACAATCTGGGTCCACATCCACTCCATATCCAGGCCCCCGAGTACTGCCTGGCCGAAAAGCAGGCCGCCAACATCGTTACGGATGATGGCATGGTCGAAGATTTCCTTGCCGCCCATGGATTCGATGGATATAATATCCGCATACTTGGCGCACTCTTCAAAAGATTCAAGCACTTCCCGCGTATAATCCGAATCCCTCATGCCGACCATGTCGGGCTTGCGGAGGTCTGCAACAGTGGCACGGTAGGCGGAAATGAGTCCGTATTTTTCCTTATAGTCATCCATCTGGCGGGCTGTCTGGGCTGCAATTTCACCGCCCCACTTGGGATTATGGGTCATCTGGAACACATGTTCGTTTTCAACCTGGAGATAAGGGTGACCCACAATAACACATCGCTCCAACGCATCCCCATTGGCGCGCTCGTATTCCCGGAGGAGGGTTTTTATTGTTTTCTCACTGCCCGGTCTGGGGTGTGGAACAATCTCGGGAATTACATGACCGCCGCCAATTTTAAGACCACGTTTGGTTTCAACCGGATATTTGGCGGTTCCGAACATCATTTCATCTGCGCTGCTGTATGCCATTGAACTGCTTAATTTCATTTTCGTCCTCCTTTTATGAAAAAAATTTCAGTGTAAAATCCAGAGAGTTAGCCGTTCCATTTGGAGCGCATGGCCTGCCACTCGTCTCCGCCCAGAGCATCTTCCGCCATACCAGGGGCCTGGTTCGCCTCTTTGCCCCAGATTCCCATATCAAAACCTGTCACATACTCCTCGCTCACTGCGCCGCCGCCGCATACAAAAGGAATATTCAGGTTGAGACGCTTGAGTTGTGTGGCAATTTTGGGAAATGCCGTCATGGTGGTCGTCATCAGTGCGGTTCCGGTGACCATGACCGGATTGTGAGTCCTGCACGCTTCGACGACTTTGTCAACCGGGACATCCGCACCCAGATTGACCACCTCAAAACCGTTGGCATTCAGCAGCGCATTGACAATCACCTGTCCGATGTCATGAATGTCGCCTTCCGCGGTGTGTGTGACCACCTTGCCTTTCTTGTCCATGCTTCTGCCCATCTTCTCTTCACATATAGCGATTCCCATGTTCATGGCATCAGATGAGAGAATCACCTGGGGAAGAAAGTAAATCCCTTCATCCCATAGTCGGCTGACTTCATTCATACCCGAAATCAGACCATCATTGATCACCTCCATCGGAGTTTTGGTTTCCAGAGTTTCTTTTACAACATCCGCGATGCCGTCTTCGTCACCATTTATCACGAAATCGGCCACATTCTGCAATATTTCATCTCCGGAAACCTTTCGGGCCCCCTGCTGAGCAACCTCAATATTGAGATCGTACCGCGTAAAAATGTTGGAAGTGTCTGTCAGATAATTCATGATCCCTCCTTAATAGATTAGACGTTTGTTTGTCGGTTTGCCGTTTGTCAGTTATGACTGGCAAAGGACAACTGGTCACTGAGCAAAATCAGTCGTATTTGTATTCCCGGGCGACTTTCACCATTTCAAGAAGATTCTCGATCGGTGTGCCCGGAGCAATTGCACAGCCGGGGGCCAAAATATCCAGACCCATTTCAATCTGTTCTATCGAACCTGCCCGGACTTCCTCCGGCCCTTTCATAAACAATGTCGTTGCCGTGTCAACACCGCCGATAAGAATGCCCTCGGGTCCAAGAATTTTTCTCGCCACTCGGACATCGGATTTGGGTTCGATGCTGATGGCAGCGCAACAGGTGTCTTCCATGAACGGGATGATTTTGTCAACATTGCCGCAGATGTGGATAATGACCGGCACATCCAGTGCCTCCACCTGTCGCCGCTGGTATTCCACCTCCAGTTTCTGGTAAGACTTGGGTGCGATCAGGTCAGGGGATGCCTGCATATCTTCCACCGCGATCAGATCTGCTCCGGCATCAATCAGGGCTTTGCCCAGCAGGGTTCCGGCCTGTTCTCCGATCTCAAGAAACGGATGTATCTTGTCAGGGCTTTTAATAGTGGCTTTCAGGATCGGCACGGCATCCAGCATGGCCCCGGCAATGGTAAACGGCCCGATGATTCCGCCGATAATTGCCACCTCATCGCCCACTTCCCGCTTCATAATTCGGATGGCTTCAATCAGTTGGGGGATTCTCCCCCGCTCAAGAAAATCGTCCGGGAGTTTCGGGATGTCGTCAAGTTTGTGCAGAACCGGATGATCAATGCCCGGTATGTTCTCCTTGCCTCCCCATTTGACTGTGCATCCGAGTGCTTCGGCCTCGAATGTCTGGCAGAAAGGGGCCCGAACCGCGTCAAAACCGAGTTCTGTATAGGCTGCCATAGCCAGCTTTGCCATGTCCTCAGCCCGTTCATGCGCTTCTGGCCAGTACGCGCCCACTTTTTCCATCTGCTGATATGTGGGGGTTCCGTTTACGCAGAAGCACGGCATGACATCCGGTTTTTCACGGTTGAACACTTTCATTACCCGTTCTTTTGGTTTCATAAGCAATCCCTCATTATTATAAATTCCAAATCCCAATCGTCAAATTCCAAATAAATTCCAAACAACAAATTCCAAAGGCCAAATTTATTTGGAATTTGAGATTGGGAGTTTATTTGGCATATTGTAATCTGTTTTTTCCATTATCATTGTAATCAAGTCAAATGAGTGTAATCAAAATGAAGTATGAGCCTGCTGAACCACATTCCTCTCAAACAGAGGCCCGCGCAGAAAGCAGAAACGGGGACGGTATCCTCTGCGAAACTCTGCGCTCTCCGCGACCTCTGCGTTTAAATTCCAGAAAATCAGTTCTGCTTTAATTTCGGCTACTCAATCAAATTTTTGAACCTGTGTCATTAACTGAATGTGATAAAGCAAAAGTTGTGCCACTATCGTAAAAAACTGTTGCATAGCAAGAAAAAATGAGACACATTCTGTTGAAATAATATATTTTATATGATTTAGATAAAAATTGTTCGGAATTGAGGGAGATAGAAAGTGGATTATAAAATCGGACTTTCATGAAAGAAAAAGGACTTTCATGTCCGTTTTTTTGTTCTTATAAGGAACTCGGAAAAAACGCATTATCCCGCCTGTGCGGGATGCAAAAAACCGCTTCGCTTAATTTTTGCACTCCTTTGCGAATTTTCATGCAAAAAACCGCTTCGCTTAATTTTTGCACTCCTTTGCGAATTTTCATG
>JAOZLU010000916.1 GCA_029934695.1 Desulfobacterales bacterium
ATCTGCAAGTCATTTGAATTCGGGCTGAAATACAAAAAAATTTGAACGATGACAGACGGGAAAAACATTTCGGACGGGGTTGCAAACCCCGTCCGGCAAAAAACTATGATTCTAATTGTATAAAATCAATCAGTTATACAGTTTTCGTTCAGGCACTGCTTATGCTGAAAATCGCGCAGGCAATACCTGATCAGGGAACACAGAAAGGATCATCCGTTATAATCAGAAAAAACATAATGGAGGGAATTATGTCTTTGAGAACAGAAGATTACAGGTCAGAGGAATTTGCCGGTTTCATGAGGGAGATGATCAGAACCGAACTGGTCAGTCTGTCCCGGGAATTGCCGAAAACCACGCTGGAAGCCGTCATATTGCAACAATTGCTTGACAATGTGAAAGACCATGGAAATGCGATTATCGGACTGACAGAGGAACTGGCTGACACCCGGAAAGAAATGAACGAGCGTTTCGGGCAGGTGGATCAGCGTTTCGAGCAGGTGGATCAGAAGTTTGACGATCTCAAGTCATGGGTGGGAACGGTTGTGGGAAGATTTCAGAACCGTGGCGGAAAGAATTTGGAAACCATGACAGCGGGGACGCTGAGACTCGCCCTCAAGCGTAAGGATATTGATCCCGAATCAATAAGATTGCGTCAGAAGATCAGGGACACCGACGGCATCATCGGCCTGAAAGGCCGCAGGTATGAAGTTGACATCTTTGCTGAGGGAGATTCCCTGCTGGTATTCGAAGTGAAGTCCTACTGCGACCTGGAGATGGGAGAACGCTTCGCGGACAAGGTCGGTCTGGTGAGACATCTCTATCCTGATAAGAGAGTGGACGGGGCACTGATCGTGCTCGAGCCTTTCCCGGAACTTCTGAATTTCTGTCGTGAGAATCAGATTGCAGTTGTCAGCTGAGGAGGTGAGTGTGGGATTTAAGGAAAAATTGGTCAGATTGTCCGAATTGGAAAAATATCGTACCGACCATTTGGCAGAGATCAGAGAAACATGGATCCGGGAGCTGAACAGGCTGTGCAAAGAGATCGGAAACTGGTTTGGCGAATATCCGGAACAGGGCTGTATGTCAATTGAATACTGTCATTTACGCGGGGAATACCATGGCGGCCCTACGGTTTCTACAAACATGGCGGCCCTACGGGCCTCTGACTGGTATTTCGGATCATTTTCCAATCAGAGACGGAAAATATTTACTGACAGTTCAGAAAAATGCCGCCCGGGATATACCTTAAAGGAGCAATATTATGATAAATGCAGAATATACAGATAACGGCAAACGTGTCATCATACCTGTCGAATTATGGGAGAATTTTAGGGAACTGTTTGAGTATATTCAGATATATGAACTGGTTCAGGAACGAAAGAGACAGCCGGCGGTTCATTCTCTGGACAACATTCTTGCCGAGGAGGGACTGACCCGTGATGAACTGGAAAGTCGGACTGACTGATGAGGCAAGAAATGATTTCAAACGATTAGACGGAAGAGAGAAGAAACTCATTGCCAAGCAACTTGTCAAATTGGAAAAGAATCCTTTTTGCGGTAAACGTCTGGGAAAAAAGATGGACATGGATCTGACGGGATTTTATAAATTATATGCTGATAAGAAGAAACTGCGGATTGTCTATTCGGTTGAAGGAGAGTCGGTTCATATTATTGCAATCGGTGAAAGAGAACAGATGGATGTTTACAAGAAAGTCAATAAGCGTTATTTATCTTAAATGAAAATCAAATAACAATGCAATTAACCAGTAATTATTTGAATCCCGGAGATTCTTCAATCCTTACATTATTCAAGCGTTGAAGAAGCAGATTTTGATATGCTGCTGCTTTCCGCTCAGGCAAAATATTCAGAATATCTCATGGAGAATCGGCAGTTTGAAAAAAAATATCAGACTGATTTTCTCTCTTTTCAGAAGATGACAAATCAGCAAATCGGCAAAGAGGATTTTGAGCAGGAAGATGATCTGATGGCATGGCAGTTTGCGTACGAAAATTTATCAAAAATATCGGAAAAATTATAATGTATGCAATTGAGTTTGAAACAAAAAGCCATTTTTTTCGTGTGTTTCGTG
>JAOZLU010000307.1:0-5002 GCA_029934695.1 Desulfobacterales bacterium
ATATCTCCGTTGACAGAAAAAAACGCATAGCTTTCATGGCCTTCAACACCTGTCTGAAAGAAATCATCATTGCTCGTATCCGGAACAATCAGGGGTGTACGCGTGGTCAGCCGGCACCTGATCTTGCCGGTGAGCAGACCGCTGTTAAGCGTCTCGTGTCCTGTGGGAATCGGTTTCCGATTAACCTCTTCCGCGGCAGGCTTCAGAAAATAATGAGGATAATAGACTGCCTTCTTGTCATCAAATGAGAGTTTCAGTCCGGAATCAGGCTTCTTATGTTCAGGCTCGGAAGCGGACATACGGGAAGATTCGCTTTGCAAAGCCGCTTTGATCACATCTCCGGCTCCTTTAATTTTCAGGTTCATAACCTGTCCATATCCAATGGCCCCTTTCCCGCCCAGGGGATAAAGACCATTATGGATATCAGCCAATGCCTTGGACAAAGCTTCCCGTTCTGACTTATCCTCATCTGGTTTCTCCAGTTCCTTTCTGATCCAGAAACATCCTTTGAGCGTAAGCGGATGCCCCGGAGTTCCCGGAAGAGAACAGTCATCAAACTTCTTCTTGTCCACCGCGCCCCCGGTAAAGCGGTCAATCGCAACATGATCAAATATCATGGGTTCAGGCTGAGGATCAAAGAGCAAATCCTCAAACCGCAGTCTGCCAGTTTCATGCTCACTTCCGAAAAGACGGCAGATCAGGCATTCACAGTCCTGATGGATCAGTGTGAGCAGAGGCTTTCCCTCTTTATCGAGAGGCTTTCCCTCTTTATCGAAATGCTGCCTGGCCAATGCGGCCCGCACTACGCCTCTGAAACTTTCGGCCTTGTATGCATAGACCTCTTTTCCGGAATCATCCGCATATTTTCTGAAAGAGACAATATCGCTCCCGTCTTTCTCAATCAAAGCCCGGATCGGGTCGCCGTTCAGAAAAGGGGAGCCTATCTCGATTTCCACGGAAACTTTTTGCCACAGGGGTTCAGCATAATCGTTCATCCGATCCAGCGGCATTTTTTCCAGAGAAAGTGCTTCGATGCGGTTTCGCCAGCCGTAATTATCCAAGTAATCCTTTCTTTTATCTTTGTCAGAAAGATCAAAAGAAATATATTTCAGATCATCAAGTCTGAATATTCCTTTGCCGGTGGATGCCGCACCGCTGAGAAATGCCTGGCCTTTGGTCCACCATTTCAGGACATTCCTCAACGCTTTGGGAATACTTTTGCCTTTGCCTCGGTAACGGAGAATAAAATCAAAGGACAAGCCCTGGGGTCCCAGTTCCATATCAAACAGCGCACCCTCAGCCACCGTTCCTGTGTAGGGATTCAGCCGAATGCGATGACGGATCTCCGGAGGTTCAGCATACTCACTCCGGGCATCCATGATGGTGATGCCTCTCATAATCCGGCAGACATCGCACAGACAGGGCCGGCCCCCGAGTTCCACATTGCATCCTTTTCCACCAAACGCTGTTCTGAGGTCCCGCCTAAGCACTCCCCGAATTGCAGAACGGGGCAGGCGGTAACGGTTCTGTCTGTCCAGAAGGACTTTGAGATTGGTATGTTTTGCGTCTTCAATCTCTGTGCCAAAGAAGAACGGGGTTTCAGATATCAGTTTTCCGCAAATCAGAGTCTCCGTTGTCACGGGGATGGAAACCGCGGACGGGTTCAATTGCCGATCTGCCTTGCTCCAGAACGCTTCGTCTCCCAAGATGCGCTGGGAGACTGTCAGCCCGCCGGTCGGGTCTTTGGATTTCAGGTAAAGTATCTCCCCGACATCTTCGCAGAATTTCCGCCATTGATCACTTGGAAGCGATTCTGCTTTTTCCAAGAGCAACTCCCTGATGCTTTTTCCTTCGCCGATATCCCACAGATGATGGTTCTCTTTGCCCTCATGGTCAAGGGGAAGCTGGGAAACCGTATTTTTTCCGATTCTCAGCGCGCGTACCGCATCAGCGAGAATTCTGAGTTTTTCCGGCTCACCGGCTGTTCCCATCATATCGGCGATTGCGTTGGCTATATTTTCAGCATCAGTCTTGCCAGCATCCGATTCACCCATTATATGGGCCGCCTCGCCAGTTTTGCCGTTCTCTTTGCCATCTGAGTTTTCAATGCAATCATAAGAGATGACACAGATCGCACCGCACAAACGATCCGTGAACCGGAGGCTGTCTTCCAGAAGCTTTGTGGCACCGTCGCCAATATTGTCCGCAATGGAAATCTTGCCTTGGAATACCGAAAGCAGGGAATGATCAATCTCCCACACCTTGAAAAAGTCATGGGCTTTTCCAGTCGCGTAATCCACTCGGTTCAGTGTTCTTTGCGTTCCGATATCTGAGGGATCATCATAGCGATTTAATGGTGTCAGATTTCCGAAATGGATACGAAAATCACCCTTTTTCTTGACCTCATCCGTTTTGCCAATCCTCCGTCCGAGTAATTCGCAGATGGGGCACAGAGACTTCCCGTTGCAGAGCGGTTTGTCTGTCTTCCATTGCAGGGTGGAACGCTGCCGGAGATGGAGCATGGCATCCCTCTTTTTCCGATTTTCGGTACGGAATTCACCCGGACAGCATTTTTCCTTTCCAACCTTACCCTCTGACAGCATCAGCAGATTCTCCGCAGACCGGATGACCGCGGAGCGGACCAGGGTTCCGGTGATATAAGGCTGACTGCCTTTTTGGGGGTTGCTGTTATGCCATCTGGCAAATGCCTGGCCTCGCATGAATTCCCGGTTTTTTCTGTTTCGGTTGTCAGGGTCAGTCCACTCAAGCATACGGAACGGTCCGAGGAATTTGACGGTGATGTTTATGATCATTGTTTTGCCTCGCTTTCGTTGTTTTCCTTCAGTTTGAGGGGGAAGCCCATGATGCGGAAGGGAGTGAACCAATAGAATATTTTGTTATTCTGATTCTTCTTCCAGATTTTAAGCTGTTTCTTCTGCCACTTCTTCAGCGCGAGCGAAAGATCATCACTGTCACGCACCTCTGTGTAACAAATATCTGTTCGCGTGATATTTATCCGCCATAATCCTGCAATTACCTCCCGGGCTTTATGTGACAGGAATGCAGCACTCAATGAAACATGCTCATCTATAGCGTATTCCACCGGTGGGGCCATGTCCGCCTCACATGCGCCTAACAGGACTCTGGCTCCCGAAAGGTTCGCTTCTTCGTATTTGAGAATGTCAAGTACGCTGAAACCGCCTCCCTCAAGTTCCAACCATGACTTGAGAGGATTCAGAATGTCACCATGACCGTGACAGAGAACCGCTAACACATCGGGGGTTTTAGTCATAAAACGCTTTAAATCATCAGGAGTTGCGAGCTTTTTATGATCTTCATTGCCCCACTTCAATTTTCCCAAGTCTGAAAAAGGTTCCCTCTTTTCATAGTCTTTCGCACGAAACCTTTTGATCATATAAGAATCCTTTCCTCTTATGGCGGAGGCTGAGTTCAGAATGCTCCATGCCGGCAGATATCTGGAAGCATGCTTTTCCAAGAAAATTTCGTTGGTAGCTTCATCACGAATGGCCGCATGGAGCGGAAGCCGGTGTAAAAAGCCATGGGGTATCCAAAGCACCGGAGCACCATCCCGGATACACGCCGTGTCAAAGAGAAACGGCATCGTATTGCCGATCTCCCGGCAAAGTTCCACCAGAGAATCCTTCGCAAAAGACGATTTTTTTGCAGAAATATAAGCCTCCTGCCAAGTCATAAATTTCCGGTGAAGTTTGGCATAATCGAAACGCCGCTCCTTCCACGATTGGGTTAATGCGTCAAAGATCAGCGCATATCCTTTGCTACCTTCATCCTCAGAGTTTTCTGATTCATTGAGATAGAAATGGACTGAAATCCAAGGAACCGGCAGATTCTCATAAGACACCCCGGCTTTTTCCATCTTTTCAGATAGTCTTTTCCCGGTTCGCTCATCCATTTCCACCTGTTGCTTATGATAGCCTCCGTCCCTTTCCTGGTCATCCTGCTCAAGAAGCTTGGCGATGTTTTGATGCTCCTTCATCTCACGCAATGCCTGATATCTGAGGACCGGCCTGGATTTGAGCGAATCCGCTATTTTTGCTTTTTCCTTTAGATCGTTCTGAGCGAGAAAAGCCATATTATACAGCGACTTTTGTCTGGCCCAGTGCCGGTACAGATAGATGTTGTTGGCGATCTTCACCTCTTTTTCCCGACATAGACGATGCGCGGCCACAGCCATCTCTTTCCACAAATCCGAGCCTTCCTTTGTCCTGAGCTTTTTCAGAAAATCAACCAGATGATCCCAGAAAGGACTGGACAGTGCTTTCGGCGTTTTGTCCATTGCCGATTTGAGAAAATATCTGACATCATCCATCCGGTTCAGGGCAAAAGCGGCCCTGGCTTTAAGAAGAAAAACATCAAAGGGGCGTTTCCAACCGTCTTTCTCGGTCAGAACGCTTTGAAGAAAAGACGTATTTCTCTCGCGTTCAGCATATTCGAGGATGACTCTGAGGTCCTTCAGGCTATGGTTCCCATCCTTGTTTATGCAGAGGGCCGCGTCTTTCAAAAGACCAGAGGAGACTTTGAAAGATGTTTCCGGAATTGCTTCAAGCTCCAACGCGGCCTGCGCCCATGTTCTCAGAAAGTTCGGATTATCTTTTTCTTTTTCCACGGCTTTTTCAGACAACTGCACCGCTTTTTTCAAAGCCTCAATCTTTCTTGCAGGTGTGGTAAATCCCTTGGGCCTGAAAAGCATTCCTCTGTAAAGATAGATGCGGGCAAGCAGGGACAAGAAGCGCGGGTCAGCATCTTTCCCCTTTGCCTGGAGAACTGGCTGAAGGACGCGTATTTTATCCTCCATCTCCTGACGTCGTTCCCTGTGGGTCAGCTTTTTCGCTTCCTCATAGGTTTTCAGCCACTCTTCGACCAGATCAAGCAACGCGTTGTCATAGAATTCTGAGTGTTTGTCACGAACACCGGCGATCTGACTTGCCGCTTTCTTTGTATGAGGCAGTCCGTGCTGACAAAG
>JAOZLU010000307.1:5102-8114 GCA_029934695.1 Desulfobacterales bacterium
TTCAATTTTCTCAGCAACCGTTTCCGTCTCTAACTTCGCAAACGCCAACTCATTGACCGCCCGAAGAAAAATAGCAGCATCCTCCGGAACCCTTTCTGTGACCGCTTTGGCGGACAGACTCAGTTCATTATTCCAGTGTTCAAACACGCGCCGGGAAAAGACCTCATCAGCCACCTTTCCCTGGGACCATTGACAAAGCTCCTCAAGCAGACTTCCAGGGCGCAGTGATACATCCAGAGTTTTCAGTTCATGCTCCACTTGAGTAAAAAGTTCGGTTCTCTGATTCTCACGCAAGTGAGGACCGCAGAACCCACTTAGAAAAATCCCCTCCAATCTCTCTTCCTCAGAGCGAAAGATTTTCTTTATCTTTTGAATAATGTGACACGCACACGCGACAAACCCTTTCTCTCTCACCTTTTGAGGAGCAGCGTGTTTCCCCACTTCCTCATTCCTTATCATCAAAAGACGAAGGACAAGGCTTTTTCCGATTGCCCGGGGCAGAATGTGTCCAAATCTGGCTTCCTCCTGTATATAATTCAAAAGCTCCCGGTCATTTGACAACTCAGCAAACAGAACCTTCAATGTCTCAGTGTCCATTTCCGAACATTCAAAGTTTCCATGGCTGATCTCATTCCAGTTTTCGATCAGTATCTCTATGGTTTCCGAAGGCATATCGGCCCATTCATCATACCAGGGAAACAGATGAAAACTGTGTTCCGAAATATTTCCGCGCATAAACTGTCGCCAATAGTTCAGAGGAATCAGGCGGATATAAGAGGGTGCGCAATCAACGGTGATATTTCTGAACAATGCCTCTGCCCTGACCTGAAAGCCTTCCGGGAAATGGTTCTGCTCACTGAAATTTCGGGTTGTCTGAAACAAGCGTACCCCGTGATCCAGTATCTCCAGAGCGGTCTGAGCCAGTGCAGTCTCCCTGTCTGACTCCGGAATTGCATGACAAAGGAAATCCAGGGCGTCATTGATATCCTGGGTCAGTGCCTCCAAACCGGAGTGCAACTCGGATTTCACATCCGACTCCTCCATGAGTGAATGCCATTCTTCCTCAATTCCCTGAACAAACTCCCCCTCATCTTCTGTTCCCTGAAACAGAGAACCGCTTCCCCAGGTCAGGAGGAGATCCAGCGCAGGGGAGTACAAAAAACCTTCAGTCTGTCTTTCTTCATAATCGTTTAACATTTTTCAAATCCCCCATTGATCTTGAAATCGGATTATATTTCAGCCGATTCTTGTTTTCAAAATAAAAAGTCAGCGTACTGAGATGAAATACCACATCCTTTTCAGAGTCGTCAAAATTGTAACACCATCCCTCAATGTTCAAATAAGGAAACACCTTCCTTTTGTTCAGTTTCACAGGTTTGTCCGGAGTTGACCAAAGCTTGATTTCATAAAAGTCATGGTCAGTCTGTTGAGCAGATACCTCTTGTGAAACAAACACCTTTGGCGAGACAAACACTTTCTTAGTCGCATCAGATTCAAAAAAAGTGACAAGCCGGTTCCAATATAGCGGGGAAAGACTCTCTATCATAGCCTCATGAACCTTTTGAAACTGACTGACACCACACCACCTGCAATTTTTTTTATTCTTATTTTCATAGCAGTTTTTAAAAATATTCGCCACCTCCGAATTCCCGGGCAGAGGATGGCCGAGCCATTTTTCCCATAATTTCTTCTCATTCCTATCCGCACTGGGCGGACCTGAAAGAAGATGTTTCCATATTGAATAATGCCATTTCCGGGGTTCCAGATGACCGTGAAGATAAACCCGGATACGCCTGGGGGCGCTTTTCGGATAAGTCAGTTCCGCTTCATAACATAAGGGCGGAAGGACATTCTCCCCGAACAGCTTCTTCCTGTAAAGAGAAGGGAGAATTATATAAGGGCTGCTTTTGGTGTAGGCCAAAGCGCTGGGACAGAACCCTCCGTTTTTTTCTATAAAATCAACATACGCGGATAAAGATACAGGCATCATCCAGTTCTGCATCCGTGCGAACCGCCATTCCCTGTATTTTGCAGGTTTTGGCAACAGTGAAGCGTCTGCCGGTTTTTTACAATTCACCTTGGCAGGGTCATATCCGCCTTCCTTCCATCTCGGAATCCACACATCAGGTTTCCGTGCTTCTTCTCCTCCCTCAGAGTAGAAGTATCGGATGAGATCGGCCTCATAGTGGGACAGGGCAAAACTCTTTTCGGAAAGACAGACCAGATTTCTGACGGTCTGCCCCGGTTTCGGATCACTATCTGTCGGCAGATGCCGGAAAAGAATACACCCTTCGACGCCGCTCCCTTTTATCCAACATGTTCCATCCGTATCTATTTTTTTTACTTGGGCTTGTGAAATAATATCTCCGGGTTCAGGCATAGTTGTTATCCTCTGCACAAATCTCTGATGACTTTCCGGCATCGTCTGACGCGCTGATTGAATGTGTTGAGTTTCAGTCCGTATTCTTGGGCAAGAACCTTCCGATCCTTTCCGCTGCAAAAAAGATCCAGATAAAGGTGGATGCAGCCCCCGGGATCATTGTCTATGTTTTTTTTAAGACATTGGATAATATGTTCCATCTCCTCATCCTGAGACGAAGAACTTTCCTTTTCTGATACCATCATTTCAATCTCCTCTTTTTTCTGATGATCGTCTAAAGGCAGGAAAGTCAGGACTTTTTCCGGTGACAGCCGGCGAAAATAATCCTTCCGCTTGTTCTTGAAGATCGCCCACGACCATGTTGAGAAAAGTGCGCCGTTCCGCCCCTCAAATTTGTCAATTCCTTTCCATACCCCGATCACCGTGTCTGATAATATCTCATCACGATCCTCCGGGGGAATGGCCTTATAACTGTTGGTCAGATTGGAGAGCATTTTCTCCAAAATGTCTGTGAAATCATTGCAGAATCCCCGGGCCATGATCTCACATTTGAGGCATTCATGATCCTTTCCCCGCAGATTCAGGCATTCATGGTGAGGATGCTTATACTTTTTCTCTGGTTCCATCATTTA
>JAOZLU010000917.1 GCA_029934695.1 Desulfobacterales bacterium
ACCCGAAACCGATGCCTCTTCCCCGTAGCCCCCGATTCTTTCTTCTCTTCCTTATCCGGTACAAAAACCACATCCCCCGGATAAATAATATTCGGATTTGGCCGTTTTTTCCTGAAATCAGCGTTTTTCGGATGCTCATAAACTTTTTTCCAGAAAAGCCCGTATTTTTGTGCAATACTTGAAAGGCAATCCCCCTGTTTCACCGTATAATTCGGCATTTTTCAAATTCACCTTATTTATATCCTCTCCCAAGCCTCTTTGTCAAGATTGGGAAATGTAATCTGGCACTCACCCGGATCTATTTCGATAATTCTGGCCATTCCATCCGAATCCGTATATCCCTTTGCCACAATCCCATTGGGCAGCGTGATCTGATACAGCTCACCACCCACAGGCTGATCAGCCTCATCCAGCAACTCAATTTCAAACCATGTTTTCTTTTTATCCGGCCAGAGTTTCGGCTTTGGTTTAAAATCCTCCTCTTCCGGCTCCTCTTCCAAAGGCCTGAAATTCCCTCTCTCAATCTCAACCGGTGAAACGGCAACTCTGACACGACCAGCCACCAGTTCCCAGGCAAGCTGCTCAATCACCTCATAATTGGTCCAACCGGAAAAATTTGCGTGAAGCGCTCCATTTGCAGTAACCCCACGCAAAACAGCCATATTGAAAGCATCATGCATCAAGCCGCAAAGAAAGTCAAGAGCAGAAAAATGATCAGGGAATTTTTTGAAGATATCATCCGGTCGGGCCTCATGCCACTCTAAAATCTCAAATTTGCGAACCCCTCTAATCAGCAATTTCCTCACAACAGCTTACTCCCCAGTTTTTCCGGTCTTGTCAGGTTGCAGAGCCTCCTGAAACTGCCGGGCATGTTCCATAAGCTCATCAGCGGGATGGGAATACTTGTCCGACAGATAATCCTCCGGAGAAATGGCTTCAAGCTCACCGGGACCAATATACAGGGACGCCAATCCTTTTTGGATGATATTATCGGAAATTTGATGGAGTCTCTCTGTTTCATCCTCCCGAATCGTCCCGCTTTTCAAATCCACTTTCACTCCGACAGCCTCGCGGCCCTTGGCAAATGTGAAAATATATCCGTCTTCATCGAGGTTCCAGTTCTGTACCTTTGTTTTTTCAGTTTCCATGTAATGTTTTCCCTTTACCATGAAAATACATTTTCATCATTTTCATCGTTTTCATCGTTTTCATCGTTTTCATCATCGAGGGAGGTGAAAAATTTTTTTCATGGAAGTTTCTTGTGACTTTCGGTTATGGTAATCAATCTCTTTAACCATTCCCAGTCCACATCCAGTTTTTCGATATCCTCTTCAGTCCGGGCCCAGTCGATATCTGTTATTCTTTCTGCGATACGCAAGGTGCTTAAATAAGCAATTCCCCGTAGTGCCTGACCAAATAAGTTTTGACAGGTTGCCTTATCTGAGGACGTGCAGGCAGAGAAGCCCCTGCCGCATGATAAAAAAACGCATCTCACTGTTGCCGTACCTGAGTTTGAAATTAGTAATACTATATGAGTAAAGTGCTTTCTGATATACATATCCCTGTATGGCGCACTTGTCAAAACTTATTTGGTCAGGCAGTAGTTCAGACTTAAAATTTAATACAATCGCGGCCAGCACAGTATTCTTTTCATACATATCCTGTCCCGCATAAACAGAGACAGCTCTTGCCGCTATTTCAAGAACCACCTGATCTGATTCCCCTCCCTTTAACATCTCTGACAAAATAGGAAGCGCGTCTTTGCATTGCCAATGAAGGGCCAGAGCCGCGACAGCTTCTTCTCTGATATCCGCATCAGGGAATTGCAACAGTTCCAATGCACGCGACAGAAGCGGTCCCTGAGGCGGATTCATTCTGTCAGCTTTGATATGGCTTAACCCGTCCAAAATATCTGAGCGACGCTCGGACATAAGTTTTTTCAAGTCGGTATCAATATCCTTATTTACTCTATACACGCTACACGATTTCCACTGTCTTTACTTCAGACGCATCCAGATCAAGAACAGAGCAACATCCCCGCCACACCAGATAAAAGCGTTTTTCATCCGGAATCAGGCAAAGTGTATCC
>JAOZLU010000308.1:0-6050 GCA_029934695.1 Desulfobacterales bacterium
AAACATCAAACATCAAACATCAAACATCAAACATCAAACATCAAACATCAAAATTCGGTTTTCTTCTTTCCAGAAATGCGGAGATACCTTCTTTTGCCGCGTTTGTACATGCAATTTCGCCAAAACCATTGTAGCCGATGTCCAAAGCTTCCCGGAACGTATCAGCTCCCGCACATTCTTTAATTGTTTTGTCCAGTATGGAAACAGCTTCTTGGCTCAGGGAAAGCTTTCCTGCCGCAGGATTCTCCACAGGCAGAATTTCTCCGATACCCGCTTTTCCGTCCGGGATCCTTTCGACTTTGCCCTGAAGCCTGTTTACTTCCTCAACAGCCTGGGCGATCATGCTGAAATAATCCTCACAAATCTCTTTCACCATCCCGATTTCTTTGGCTTCCCTCACGTTCAGAGATTTGCCGAATCGGAGCATCTCGTGAAATGTGTCTGCCGCCTTGGGCCATTTCCGATAAGGAACCACGCATCCCCCGATTGCCGGAAGAATTCCCAGCGTAATTTCAGGGAATTGGAAATAACTGTTCCGGGTTGCGACCATGCTGTGACATCGGATGGCAAGCTCCAGGCCGCCTCCCAGGGCCATTCCGTTTATCGCGGCCACAACCGGCTTTTCCACGGTGTCAAGATACAGCAACAGCCTGGAACAGTCCCGTGCATATTGAACTGAAGCCTCATCATCTCCCAGCATCTTCGGGAAATTGCCGATGTCCGCGCCCGCACAGAATGCCCTTTCTCCGTATCCCGTGATGACAAACCCTGTGATCTCCGGATTGTCAATATCCTCTTCCATTGCCGCCAGAATCTCATCATTGACCTCATCATTGAGTGCATTCAGTGCCTGGGGCCTTCTGATGGTGATGATTTTCACGCCATCCTTCACATCCGCCAAAACATGGCGTCTGAAGGTCTGATAATAGGAGAAAGGTTTCTCAGCCCCGGGAAATCCCGGTCTGTCCGCCTGGAACTTTTTTATAATCCGCCCGGTTTCCGCTTCTCCGAGGTCTCTCATAATATCAAGGGGACCTTTTTTAAGTCCCAACGCCACCTGGCACCCCAGATTAAGGTCTTCGGGTGTGCCGATTCCTTGGTTGATGATGTCAAATGACTGTGAGAAGAGGATGCCCAGAAGCCTGTCTCTCACGGTGTTTTTTATATCCTCCGGCACATCAGGCCGCACACCCATTTTTATGGTTTTCCAACGATCCACGGAATTGAAAATACTTGCAGGCCGGTAATGTTCGCCCTCCTCCATCTGGAGCGTATTTGTCTCAACGATAATCGGGTTGCCGTTCGCCAAGTTGAGAACGAAAAAAGGCCCGGCAAAAACAAATTCCTGGGCCACCTTGTCAATCTGTCCGGCATTTGCCTCATTTAACAAATACGCGGCTTCGTTGCACCAGTTGTCAAAAATGCGATCCAAGATAAAACAGATGGCGTTATCGGAGACGATAGGGGCTTTTCCGGTTTTGCAAAACATCCACAGGAGATAATCCACCACGCTTCTTTCCACTTTTTCCCATGTAATGACTTCAACAGCCTGATTATGCCACGCGGGCGCAAAAAAGTGCGTTACCGTTGCCCGTCCCGGTTTTTCCAATTCCGAAAAAATCCGATCCGCAGGAATAGAACTGGTGTTGGACGTGATAATGGTATCCGGCCTTACGATGTCCTCAATCTGCCTGAAAATGCTTCGCTTGAGTTCCAGATTCTCGGTAGCCGCCTCAATGACAATATCGCAGTTACTTATGCCCGAATAATCTGTGGTATAGGAAATATTTTTCAAAACCATTTTGCCCTTATTTTCGTCCATCTTCCTCTTTTTTATGGCCTTGTCCACATATCCGGTCAGCCGTTTCTCCGCATTTTCCAGAGGCTCCTCCGCGACATCAACGAAAATAAGTCTGAGTTCGGGAATCGCACTTTTCAGATAATAACCGATATCAGGGCCGATTGTCCCGGAGCCGATGATTGCCGCTTCCCGGGGAAGAGGACGTTCAGGTTTGATAAGCAAAGGATTATACATACGGGGGTAAAGTTGAGACTTATATTTCATGGATTCTCCTTATAGGTTCAATGGGTTAAAACAAGCCGAGGGATTAATTCTCCGGGCAGAACTGGCTTTAGCCTGCTTGAGAGCTTCAACTCTGGAATTTATTCCGGGGCTTTGATTCCGGAGTCTTGATTCCGCTGTGCAAAAATTCCACTGTGCAAAAATTCCGCTCCGTTTCACTCCGCTTCATTTTTGCACTCCTTTTATACATATGACATATGACAGATCAATGAAGAGATTTCAAGAAAATTATTCATCATAGCACTAAGGAGTTTTAACTTGACACGAAGCCTGCTTTGTGAGTCCCTCAGATTCTTGCCAATTTTTCACCGGATATGGATTATCGAAAAAAAAATTATGTTGACAAACTGAACAGAATCCATTAAAAAATTGAATTTATATTTAAATACAGGGGACAGGGATTCTTTATATTATCTGATTGTTATTTATGGAAAAATAGGAAGCCGGATAAAAATTCCGGCAGATTCCTGCTTTCATATAAATGAACAATCTGATCAAAAGAACGCTTTGTGCCTTAAATTTAAATTTGGTTAAAAAATTTTATCAACGGAGGGAAAAAATGGACTGGCTTACAAACACTATCGGAACCTCCATCGGGAAAAAGCTGCTCATGGCCATCACCGGCCTTTGTTTCTGCGGTTTCCTGGTGGTGCATCTCATCGGCAATCTTACGATTTATGGGGGGAAAGATTTTTTCAACGCGTATGTGGATCATCTGCATTCCTACGGACCGCTCATCAATGTGGCAGAACTGGTTCTGCTGACCCTGGCGGCCATTCACGTTCTGACAGGAACGATTCTGTTTTTTGGAAATCTGAACGCAAGGCCGGAAAGATATGTGGTCAATAAAAGTGCGGGAGGCCGCACCATCGGCTCTTCAACCATGCCCTACACCGGCTTTCTGATGCTGCTTTTTATTATTTTTCACCTTTTCAATTTCCATTTTGCGGATCATGAAAATCAGACGGTCTTTGAAATCGTGGCCAACGCGTTTGCACAGCGCGGATATGTTTTCATCTATATTGTTGCCATGATCATTGTTGCCATTCATGTCAGTCACGGACTTTGGAGCGCATTCCAGACCATAGGCGCGAGCCACCCGAAATACACGCCCCTTATTGAAGGTGTCGGCATTGCATTCAGTGTGATTATCGGCATCGGTTTCGGTTTCATTCCGATCTTTATTTTCACTATATAATTGGTCAGTTGTCAATTGTCAATTGAACAGAAAGGATACAAATATGCGGCTTGACGCAAAAATACCGGGAGGCCCGCTTACGGAAAAGTGGGACCGGCACCGTTTTGAACTGAAGCTGGTAAATCCGGCCAACAAAAGAAAGTATGATATCATTGTTGTGGGCACGGGTCTTGCAGGCGGTTCGGCAGCAGCGACGCTTGCCGAACTGGGCTATAATGTGAAAAATTTCTGCATTCAGGACAGTCCCCGCCGCGCGCACAGCATCGCGGCCCAGGGCGGAATCAATGCGGCAAAAAATTATCAGAATGAAGGCGACAGCGTATGGCGTCTGTTTTATGACACTGTGAAAGGCGGGGATTTCAGGGCAAGGGAAGGCAATGTCTATCGTCTTGCCCAGGTCAGCAACAATATCATTGACCAGTGTGTTGCCCAGGGTGTGCCCTTTGCGCGGGATTACGGCGGACTGCTTGCCAACCGTTCTTTTGGCGGCTCACAGGTTTCAAGGACTTTTTACGCCAGGGGCCAGACTGGTCAGCAGCTGCTTCTGGGAGCTTACAGCTCATTGTCCCGTCAGATTGCGCTCGGGAAAGTGAAAATGTTTCCCCGCCGGGAAATGCTGGATCTGGTAGTTGTTGACGGACAGGCCCGGGGAATTGTTGTCCGAAATCTGATTACCGGTGAAACCGAATGCCATGAGGCCCACGCTGTGGTACTGGCGACCGGCGGTTATGGCAATGTGTTCTTCCTTTCCACCAACGCTATGGGGTCCAATGTGACCGCGGCCTATCGGGCCCACAAACGCGGTGCGCTGTTTGCCAACCCCTGTTTTACCCAGATCCATCCGACCTGCATCCCGGTGCATGGGGATTATCAGTCCAAACTGACGCTGATGAGTGAAAGCCTGAGAAACGATGGCCGGGTATGGGTTCCCAAAAAACCTGGGGACACCCGTCCGCCGCATGAAATTCCGGAATCGGAAAGGGATTATTATCTTGAGCGGAGATATCCCAGCTTCGGCAACCTGGTTCCCCGGGATGTCGCGTCCCGGAACGCCAAAGCCCAGTGCGACGAGGACAAAGGTGTGGGAGACACAAAGCTTGCTGTCTATCTTGATTTTGCGGATGCGATCAGAAGAGACGGAAAAGATGCCATTGAAAAGAAATACGGCAATCTTTTCCAGATGTATGAGAAAATCACGGCTCAGGATCCTTATGAAACCCCGATGATGATCTATCCAGCGGTTCATTATACCATGGGCGGCCTGTGGGTGGATTATAATCTGATGAGTACCATTCCGGGGCTGTTTGTCCTCGGTGAGGCCAATTTCTCGGATCACGGGGCAAACCGTCTCGGTGCGAGCGCACTGATGCAGGGACTTGCAGACGGATATTTTGTCATTCCCTACACCATTGGCGGATACCTTGCCGGAACCTCGTTTTCAGATGTCACAACCGATCATTCCGCGTTCAGAGACACGACAAATGAAGTGGCGGAGCATGTTGAAAAACTCCTTTCCATAAAAGGAAAACGGACGGTTGATGATTTCCACAGGGAGCTGGGACTCACGATGTGGGATTACTGCGGCATGTCGAGAAATGACGAAGGATTGGAAAAAGCCAGGAAAAAAATTCAGGAGCTTCGTGGGGAATTCTGGGAAAATGTGCTTGTCCCGGGGTCAAACAATGACTTCAACCAGAGCCTTGAGCGGGCAGGCCGCGTCGCGGATTTTCTTGAGTTCGGCGAGCTGATGGTCATTGACGCACTTGCCCGGAAGGAATCCTGCGGCGGTCATTTCAACGAGGCGCATCAGACCGAGGAGAACGAAGCCAGGCGGGATGACGAAAATTTCTGCCATGTTGCCGCGTGGGAATACACCGGTGATGACAAGGAACCTGGACTTCACAAAGAACCGCTGGTTTTTGAAAATGTCCAGCTAACACAGAGGAGCTATAAATGACAACAGCAAAAACCATCAATCTGGAATTAAAGGTCTGGCGTCAGAAAGGACCGAAAGACAGGGGCAAACTCGAAATTTATGATGCGAAAGAAATTTCAACGGACATGTCCTTTCTGGAGATGCTCGACGTGGTCAATGAGCAACTGACCCTTGAGGGAAAAGACCCCATCGCATTTGACCATGATTGCAGGGAAGGCATCTGCGGGATGTGCGGAACGGTGGTCAACGGCCGCGCACACGGGCCGGAGAAGGGGACAACCCTTTGTCAGCTCCACATGCGGCATTTTTCAGACGGAGACACCATTGTCATTGAGCCGTGGCGTGCAAGGGCTTTCAAGGTGATCAAAGACCTGGCGGTGGACCGCAGCGCGTTTGACACACTGATTCAGGCGGGGGGCTATGTTTCCGTCAATGCGGGCGGCGCGCAGGATGCGAACTGCATTCCCATTCCCCAGGAAGTCGCTGAGAAGGCAATGGATGCGGCAGCCTGTATCGGATGCGGCGCGTGCGTGGCTGCCTGTCCAAATGCGTCTGCCATGCTTTTTGTGAGCGCAAAAGTGTCCCAGCTGGCACTGCTGCCTCAGGGAAAACCAGAAGCTGCACAACGGGCATTGTCAATGGTGAGAACAATGGATGAACTCGGTTTCGGAAACTGCACCAATGAGACCGAATGTGAGGCTGAATGCCCCAAAGAAATCTCCATCACCAATATTGCCCGTCTGAATCGTGAATTTTTCAAGGCAGGGTTTTTCTCAAGTGTGGAATAAAATTCGGAACAAAAAAACATGGATTGAGTTTAATAAAGACCTGTG
>JAOZLU010000308.1:6150-8102 GCA_029934695.1 Desulfobacterales bacterium
TTCCAGCGGTTGAGTAAATGCTTATTACCTTATTCATTGCTGCTTATGTGGCAGGTTCGATAAACTTCTCAATTCTTCTTTTTAAGATGTTGGGAAAAGGGGATCCCAGGAAGAGCTTCAGCGGGAACGCCGGTGCTACAAATGTTTATCGGCAGGGCGGGATTTTCTGGGCCACGGTTGTGCTGCTCCTTGACATGGGAAGGGCTGTCGGCGTTGCGCTTGCTGCTTTGTATATACTGAAAACGGATTATGTCCCCTGGATCGGCCTGAGTCTTATTCTGGGGAACCGTTTTCCATGCTTTCACGGCTTTCAGGGGGGCAAAGGCGTGGCGAATTATCTCGGGTTTACAATAGCCATGGCACCGATTTTCGCCAGTATCTCTGCGCTTGTCTGGGGCGTTTTATATGCCGCTGTCCGCATCCCCTTTATTTCTTCCTTTCTTATGATCCTGATTCTCGCAGGGGGAACAATCATAAAATATGGCTGCAATCTGATTCCTGCAATGGGGACTGTCATTACAGCATCGTTAATCTGTTATAGCCACAAACGCAATGTGGCGGAACTGATGCAGAGGAAGAGGGACAGGAAATTATCCGAACCGAACAGGGATGGAGGATAACGCCTTGTTTTTGTTTACGCTTCAGAGGATACATGAGAATGCACCTCTGGCTGGGAATCCTTTTTTCAATGTCTGTGAAATTGCCCTCCCGGTTAATTAATTGAAAGGCTGATCAGGGCTGACGCATAGTTCAGCCAGTCCGCAATCTGCCCAATACAAGGAGGAAAAAATGAGTTTATCTGAAGCATCTTTTATAATTGTTGAGGATAATAATTGCCCCCATTATGAATTGGGAAGTCAATTCAGATTATCAGGTGATACCTTCTTGTTGCCCCCTGGTAAGGCGACATGCCTTATACTTGCCGAAGATATAAATAAGTTTGTCAGAGGTGAATATACTAAAAAATCTTATGTGGACAACTATGGCAGGGAGGTCTTCGGCTGTAGCGGCTGCACCGGATTAATCAGTTTGGCGTGTGAAAAAGGAAAAAATTTAAGCCGCCCTGAACCTGTCAGGGAAAAGAATGACCGCATCGGCGTGAAAGATGACAGCAACATTGACACGATTGCAAGTCTGCTGAGTGATTTTTCATTTTTTAAGACCCTTGATGAGAATGAAATCAGAGAGCTTGTTTCTTTCCTGAAACTTAAAAAATTCGTCACAGACGAATTTGTAATAAAAAAAGGGGAACCCGGCACAAATTTATTCATCATTCTGTTCGGAAAAGTTGAGGTTGTGGGTGATGATAACATAAGCATCGCCTTTTTGGGAAAAGGGGAGGTTTTCGGAGAAATGAGCCTTCTCAGCGGGGACCCGGTGGGTGCGACCATAAAAGTTGTTCAAGCGACAACAATTTTATATATCAATGGCAGAGAGTTCAGAAATGTTCTGACAAAATTCCCATCCCTTCAGATGTATTTTGCCCGTCTGCTGGCCAAGAGGCTTGCAAGGACAAATGTCGAGAGATCTGAGGAATTTGGTTCCGGAATGGCCGGAAAGCTTTCTGACATGCCTCCTCCGGAGCTGTTCCAAACCTTGAATTCAAACCAGAAAACCGGGATTCTGACTTTACAGTTGACAAAAGGGTCGGCAGACCTCTCCTTCAGGGACGGATGTCTTATCAGCGCCAAATATAATAACGTGGAGAGTGAGGAAGCTTTTTATGAAATATTGAAAGAAAAGGAGGGGCGGTTCAGATTCAAGCCTGGACTGTCTCTGGAAGAAATGAAAGCCAATGAGCTGGGGGATTTCATGTGGCTTCTGATGGAGGGCGTAAGGAGAATGGATGAAGAGATGAGTTGTGAATTATGAATTATGGAAAAAGACCAAAAACAGGGGATGTCCCTGATCCCTGACACTTAACGCTTAACAGCTTTACACGACAGTCATAA
>JAOZLU010000309.1 GCA_029934695.1 Desulfobacterales bacterium
CCACAAAATCCGTTAGAATCAGATATGTTCTCTTGGAAAGGAGGTGAAAGCAAACATAAAATAATAGCATTATCTTTACTGATTGTTTATTAGGAAAGAAGGCTTACCATTTAATTTTAAAAAGCTTAGGAGGAAAAAAAGATGAAAAGGGTGTTGAAGTGTATCTTCTGTTTGTGGGTGGCCTTTCTGATGATGGCCAACGCTCCGCCGGCCTCTGTCGCACAGGAAGAATCAGGCCAGGCGGCCAAAGGTGAGGTTGAGAAAAAAAGGGATCTGGGGGAATGGTGGCACCGAAATCCCCTGACATACAATCCGGTTCCCGAGGAGTTTCTGTATCACTTTGAGGCGACGTACAGCTGGGACCGGGTAACCGGCAATTTTACAAGTGACAAGCATGATCTCGGAACGCTGCTTTCCCTGAGAAAAAAGATTTTTACCTATAATCTCCGATATGCCTTTGACAAGCGTAATGTTGCAAAACCAAAGGACCCGCCCAATCAGGAAGAGAACAGGGACCTTAGGACAAGCACCAAACACGAAATTCACAATGATTTCAGGATTGCCCTGACAAAGCGGCTGTATGGTGCTGCCGGCTCGTTCTGGCTGGAGGATGACTATATTAAAATTGACAAACGCCTCACCTATTACGGGGGCATGGGGGCCAATCTGCTCAACCATCCGAGGTTGAAACTGGATGTTTTCGGAGCCTACGGCTATGAGGAAAAGGACAGAACATCTGATTATCATGATATTTACCTGATGGTAAAGGACTGGGGACTGGAAGGCAGCATCAAAAACTATGAGCCCGGCACCCAGTCTTACTCATTGATTTATCTTGCCCAGTCAGCACGGGCCTATCTGACCCGCTCCCTGGCATTAAACCAAAGCGTCACTTATTTCGTGGACCCTGATGAGAATGACAGATATCGCTGGAAATTCAATATCGGTCTTGATATCAAGCTGACGAAGCATATACTTGCTTCAATTTCTTACGAGGAAGAATATGACAATGACGCTGATTCCCTTCTGGGGGTGCTGAAAAGAGATGCCACCAAAGGGGTCGGCATAAAAATAAGCTTCTGATTTCAGATTTGGGGTCATAAATTAAGGGAATCGGGGATTCAGGGACCATTTTGGCTCAACTCCCCAATTCCTTAATTGTTATTGTTTGTTAAGGAGGAAGAAATAATGAGGAAAACACGAAGTGTCGCGTTTGACAAGCCATGCATCTGCCTGGGGCTGCTCACCCTGATGATGTTTTTTTCTTTTGGCTGCAGCAGCGAAAATGAGGACTATGTCTCTGTGAGAGAGGGGCGTTTTCTGGACAGTCCGGTTGAGGGGCTGGCTTATATCTGCGGGGGGCAGACCGGCGTAACCGACAAAAACGGAACCTTTTTTTATGAAAAAGGAAAAGATATCACGTTCAAAATCGGAAATATTGTCCTCGGGTCTGTTCCAACCGTCCTGAATCTCCCACCGGGAGAGGAAGCACCGGAAATAATCACATTCAGCCCCAGGAACCTCGTTCCTGAAGCAGAAAGCAACAGGGATCCCCAAGTCACAAATATCCTGCAATTTCTGCAGACTCTGGATGAGGATTATAACCCGGACAACGGCATTTTTCTCTCGGAATCTGTGAGAGGGGAAGCCGAAAAATACAGTGCGGAAGTTGATTTTTCGTTAAGCCCGGATGAATTTGAGGCCAGCATACAGCCCATCATCGCCGACCTGCTGAATGAAGAGCGGGAACTGGTCTCCCGGATCAGAGCGCAGAATCATTTTATGCGGACATTGATCCAGGCTATCCTCGATGATGCAGTCAAACTTCACAAAGTCCCGGGCGTGGCTCTCGTTGCAGAAGTTCCATGTGCGGGATCAGAATGCGCCAACGGTGAAATGGACGGCGTGGACTATGAAGACGGCAAATTTATGTGGAAGCTGTCCAGCGGTTATACGGATATGGAGAATGAAACACCGGTGACGGCAGATACACGATTCCGGATTGCCAGTCTGACAAAGACCTTTATAGCCATGGCAACATTGAAGCTTGTTGAAGAAGGAAAAATAAGCTTGGATGATACTGTGGAAAAGTGGCTTCCCGGACTCATACCCCAAGGTGCGGATATGACCGTCCGCCAGGTTATGAATCATTCAAGCGGTCTGTTCAATTTTTATCATACGCCTTCTCCCTGGTTTCTGGATTTCCTGCTTCGTCCTTATGGGAACACCTGGGAACAGGAGGAACTGATTGAAATCAGTGTTGAACATGGCCTGAATTTTCCTTCCGGAATGGGATGGCATTACTCAAACACAAATTATGTGCTGCTGGGAATGATTATAGAAGAGGTCACCGGCGATACATGGGAGGATGAAATACGGGAACGGTTTATCATGCCTTACGGACTGAATGACACCATTATTCCGGAAACCGGCGAAGTGTATCTGGAGGGAGAGTATGCCCAGGTAGAAGACCCTGACGTTCCGCCTTATAATACCAGTGATGCGGTGTATGCTCACGGCTATGTTGATCTGAACGGCCTGACCGGGGGAATGTACGGCGATCCCGGCGGAGTTCTGATAAATGCGTCTGACCGGGAGCCGTCTGCTCTCAGTTCTTCGGGAAATATGATTTCCACGCCTGAGAATCTGTTCCAATGGATGAAGCTCATCGGGGAGGGCAGTTTGTTCGGAGAAGACTCTGACTTTGTCAATGACAATGTGGATGAGGAACTCTACTTTCCCATGAATCCTGTTGTCTCCTGCGGGCCGAATGTCTATAAAAATTATGCGAGCAATATGCTGATTGTCTCAGGCAATTTTCCAGGATATGATGTCGGCATGGTTTATTCTCTGGATGACCGCATTCCAATGGCAGTATGTTCCAACAGGACATTGAGTTCCGGACAGATAAAGGATATTGTCACCTTTGACGCTATTGACATTCTGGGCGGCGGTCTTTCTGACATTTAATATTGCAAACAAATCTCTATGTCGGACCCTATATCGGACGGGGTTTGTAACCCCTCTATGCCGGATGGGGTTTGTAACCCCGTCCGGAACATCTCTATGCCGGACGGGGTTTGTAACCCCGTCCGAAACATTTGTGTCCCTACTGCCATGCGGGCTCCTATGCCGTACGGGTTTGCAACCCCGGCAGCATGGCAGTGCCGGAAAATATCAAACATTGCGGACGGGGTTGCAAACCCCGTCCGGCATCCGCAACCCCGTCCGGCATCCGCAACCTCGGCAGCATGGCAGTGCCGGAAAATGTGCGGTTCAGCCCGTATCAGAAACCACAAAAACCGTTAGAAGCAAGAACCGGAAATATTGAAATGAATCTGCTGAAACTATATAAAAACGAGTCAACCGTTTCCGGGACACCTGTTCTTGTCATGGCAGTCATCTCAGGAATTGCACAGGGAGCGTTGCTGGGAATCATCACGACAGCCGCGTCCACAGCCTCTTATGAGAGCCTGAATTTCAGATTTTTCCTCCTTTTTGTGATCGCCTTTGCCATTGTTGTCGTTGGAAAGCGTTATGCTTTGAGAAGATCAACTTTCATTGCCGAAGGCATTATCAGACGTATTCGGTTAAGAATTGCTGACAAAATCAGAAATTCCGAGCTTCTGTTTCTTGAAAATATCGGAAAAACAGAAATTTACACCCGGCTCACCTACAATACAAATCTTATTTCCGAATCCACAGTTCTTATTGTCAACGCGTGCCAATCCGCCATTGTACTTTTTTTCTGCCTGTTTTATATTGCGGTATTATCAAAAACGGCTTTTTTCATCACCATTGTTGCTATTTTCGCTGCAATTTCCAGTTATATATTGCAGCAGGATAAAATTGATAAGGAAATTCATGAAACAGCAGAAAAGGAGAGCCTGTTTTTTGAAATGCTGAGTCAGACTCTTGACGGTTTCAAAGAGATCAAGATGAACAGGAAAAAAAGTGATGATCTTTTCGGATTTTTAAAAATAATAGCAGATGAAACTGAAGCCCTGAAAATAAAAACCGGATACAAATTTGCCATGGGACTGATGTTCTCCCAGATATTTTTTTATACCCTGCTTGCAGTCATCGTTTTTGTTCTGCCCAGACTCGACCCGGCCAATCCCGCACTGATTATCAAGCTTACCGCGGCAATATTGTTCATTATCGGTCCGGTGAACCTGATTGCAGGTTCGATACCGCTGTTTTCCAGGGCAAGCATTGCCGTGTCAATTTTGTATAAACTGGAAGAAAGATTGGATGAGGGAAGCATGGCTTTTAAGGTGGAGGGGACTCTTCCGGTAAGAAGAATAGAATCCTTCAATGAAATACGGTTTGACGATTTCTCATTCTCTTACACAGACAGACATGATGTGCAGTTGTTCACAGTGGGGCCCATTAATATGACAATACAAAAAGGAGAAGTCCTCTTTATCGTCGGCGGCAACGGAAGTGGAAAATCAACATTGATGAAACTTTTAACCGGATTGTATTATCCGGTTTCCGGAAGCATTCAGGTTGATGGCCTGACGATTGACAGGACGACATATCAGGCCTATCGGGAATTGTTTTCTGTCATATTTGGCGATTTTCACCTGTTTGACAGACTGTACGGTCTGGATGAAATTGATGATGACAGAATCCGCGAACTTTTGAAACTGATGGAACTGGAGAAAAAAACAGAGATGATTGACGGTGCATTCACCAATATCAAGCTGTCCACAGGGCAGAGAAAAAGGCTTGCGCTGATAGTGTCCTTACTGGAAGGCCGAGAGGTTTGCATGTTTGACGAATGGGCCGCGGATCAGGATCCGATCTTCAGAAAATATTTTTATGAAGTGTTGCTGAATGAGTTGAAAGCACAGGGTAAGACGATTATTGCCGTCAGCCATGATGACAGATATTTCGGCTTTGCGGACAGAGTCCTGAAGATGGAATACGGTCAGTTCCTCAAGTAAAAGAAACCCGTTTTTTAGGGCAATTTGCAAAATCACCCTAAATGTAAAACAATTTTTCAAATTGTTTTTTCAGGCAATTTTTCAAATCTGTCAGAATATGAAAAGCCGGGTTTTTCCTGTTATCGCAAATAGATTCTGGGGACACGGGCCGTTATGGCGGACACAATCTCATAGCTGATAGTATTGAGGGCTGAGGCGATTTCATCAACAGTGATGGATGAATTCCCCTGCCTGCCGAAAATGACCACTTCCTCTTCCAGACCGACTTCCGGAACAATATGCCCCACATCCAGCATGGTCATATCCATGCATACGCGGCCCACTATAGGCGCCCTGCACCCGCAGACCAGCATAAAACCGCGGGAAGACAGCAGGCGGCTGAAACCGTCCGCGTATCCGATGGGAATTGTTGCGATGGTCGTGGGCTTTTCAGTCTGGTATGTCATTCCATAACTGATTTTGAAACCAGAAGGAACTTTTTTCAGATGAGCGACTCTGGCTTTCAACGCCATGGCCGGTTTGAGAACTGCACGGCTTTTATCCACCGCGTCGGAGGGATATAATCCGTAAAGGACAATACCGGCGCGCACCATGTCCAGATGGGTTTCAGGCAGATCAATGATCGCACCGCTGTTGGCAGCATGCTTTAAGGGGATATCCAGCCCTGAAACCCGGTCCAAAAAATCCGTGAATCTCTGATACTGCTTTTTTGCAAAGGTCTTGTCTGAACTGTCTGAAGCTGCAAAATGGGTGTATATACCTTCCAGTTCAAGACCCTGAAGACGTGCCACGGATTCAACCTCAGTGAGTGCCTGCCCTGTCTGTGGTTTCAGATCACTGACCACCATTCCCTGCCTTCCCATGCCCGTATCAATTTTCAGATGAATTCTGATTTTTTTACCATAAGAGACTGCGATCTCGGAGAGTGCCTCAGCTGCTTCGTATGAGGAAACAGTCTGAGTCAGATTGAAATCAAGAAGTTCTCTGGCGTGGTTCGGAGACGTATAACCGAAAATCAGAACAGGTGCCTCAATGCCCTCTTTCCTGAAACGGATGCCTTCATCCAGTCTTGCGACACCCAGAAAATCCGCACCGCTTTGCAGAGCCTGCCGCGCCACTTCCGCTGCACCGTGTCCGTAAGCATTGGCCTTGACAACAGCCATCAGTCTGGCTCCGGGGTCGGCAATACGACGTAATTCACGCACATTATGGGCAATGGCCTTCAGATCAACTTCCGCCCATACAGGGGAGGAAGTTTTGAATTTCCAATTTCCAGAACCTTCTTCCTTCAACCTTCTTCCTTCAACCTTCATCACTCATCCCTCATCTTATCCTCTGACAGCAGAGACAATTGCATCAACCATTTTCAAAACCCTTTCCTGTACAATCTCAAATGTCGTTACAGGTATCGAATTTTGCAACTGGGTTTTCATAAACGCTGATCTTTTTTCAGGGTCATCAGGAATATGGTAGAAAAATGCTCTGATCCTGCCTTCACTGGCCAGTTTCTGCATTTTGTCTATGAAATTCTGCTGATCTTTCTTTTTCAGCTCGTGAGGCGTGGGATAGAGAAAAACAATCTGACCTTCCTTATTCGCGCCGAATTTTGTTATTGCCCTTTCAGGAAAAGGGCAGGGGATTGTCGGACAGTCGCTTTCCTCATTCAGCAGGTCTGAAAAAATGATTACCCTCCCTCCGATCCTGTCTGTAAGCACCTGGTCAAGAAGACAGTTCAACGGCGTGGTCAGCGGTCTGCCCGGTCCTGGTTTCCGGGCCGGAGATACAGACAGAATTTTTTTTTGGACATCCCATTCAAAGGCAGTCTCATCTTTTGGTGACTGGTTTGAAACAATACTGGAAAAAGATGCCTTTCCACATCCCGGGTTTCCAAAACTTGAAACATAATAGGACACGGCCTCATCTCCGATAAAATTCTTCAGCCGGGAAATCACATTATTTTTAAAATCGTCAAGCATATCTGATTCAATGGTTGCGGATACATCAATCCCCACATGAAAAAGGTTGGGGTTCGGCTGCCTGACCTGCCTGAACTCATTGGCAACCCCCTCGTCGGTAAAATAAAAAAAAATGGTTGCGGCAACAAGCGCAACAAACAAAAAACAACACATATAAAAGAACTTTGATCTGAAGATTCCCATCAGTAACACCCCCTGAGTTTGGAAATTCCGATTTAGGCCTTATGGATAAACTGCATCTTGGCGGAACCGATCTCAATCACATCAAACTGCTTAAGGCCGACGGATTCCTTCACCGCACGACCGTTCACTTTTGGTTTTGAAAACCCTCCCACATAGCTCAGAAAATAGCCGTCAGGCCGTTTGCTTATGGTTGCCGAAGTCTGACCGACAAACCAGCCTTTCACCACAACATCCGAAGAAATATTTTTACCGAGTTTGGTGAGTTTCTTGGTCAGTTCCACTTCCCCGTCACCGCCGGAGAGAAAAGACAAAATACCCACTTTTTCTGTCTCATTGCTCTGGGATACCATACTTGAGACGTTTTTGGCCAGCATGGACCGATACTTGCCGGTATCCATGACCATGGTTTCGCTCATGGCTTCCCCTCCTTTTTCGGGCCGGGCCTCGTCCGGGGCATAAGCAAAAATGAGGATATGTTTGCCAATGGTGATGGCGTCCCTGTCTTTGAGCCAATGAGAAATGGCCAGTTGGTCGTTTACAAACGTACCGTTTTTACTCTTCAGGTCTGTAAGCAGGAAACCGTTGCCTGCCCAGTCGATCTTGGCATGATGTCCGGACACGGCAAGGTTTTCAATAACGATATCGTTGCTGTCCAGCCGTCCGATGCTGACGGACTGTCCTCTTTCAAGCTGATATGCCCTGATTGTGGTTGAATCTTTTTTGAATTTAAGCGTTAAAGTTGGCATCGCAAATTTCTCTCCTTATCAAATTGCGGGTTACTTGCCTGAGAGGTTAAGAACTTTCAGTTCCTGAGCTTCACAAACTCGCAACATAAAGTTAAAATCTCCTGTTCACAGAAACCCCGCGGCCTTTCCTCACGGGATGAATGCAAACCCATATTTTTAAATATTTCTTGTCAATATCGTTGTTCGGAATACCGGAGTTTGATGTTCGATGTTCGATGTTTGAAACTTCCATCAAACATCAA
>JAOZLU010000019.1:0-2537 GCA_029934695.1 Desulfobacterales bacterium
CAGGTATGATGGCCCTGATCCAGGGGACCAGTTTTGTCTTTATTCCCTGGCATTTAATGGGTGGAACGGCTATCTTCATTTATTCTTCAGATTCATCATCCGTTTGCTCATCGCTTTTTTCAAGGCTGATGTGAGATAAAAGCCTTTGGATTACCTTTCTGACTTCTTCCGAGCCAAGAATCATCTTCAGATCGCCAAGAAACTCATCCTCTGAGCCACATTTAAAAGGCTCCCATTCATCATAATCATCACCATCAGGTTTTACCAGGGGCTCAAGTTTCACAGGATAGATCATATTTATCTCGTAAGAAATGATAAGCACCCCAAATGAATAATTGTCAAGCTTGGGGGCTACGATTTCGAGCATGTAAGAAAGTTCTCCCAAATTTCCTTTAATTCTTTTGACATGTCCCCGCAAGTGTTCTGTCTTTTTTTTCAGAAGCGATGCCTGATGCTGAAGAATTGTAAAGGGTGTTTTTTCTTTTCCTGATTCAGGGATGATTTCTCCCCACAGATCGTCTTCGTCTATTGTCATTTCTATATCTCCTTTTCAATTTTGAGACTGAAGAAAAGCGGCAGATGGTCTGAAAAAAACTTTTTGTCAGGCTTTCCTTTGGATAACAACGATCTCCCGGAAATATTGTCAATAACCCTCAGACGGTCATCTGGGAAATATTCTAAAAGTTCCGGGCGCAAAAGAATCAGAACATTCAACTTTTCACTTTGAACTTTCCACCTTAAAAAAATCAGGCAACAAACAGCAGCAGCCGCATCACTTCAAAATAATCATCTGCCTCAAACTGGATTGTATGCGGCTCCTTTAAACTGGCTCCCGGGTAGAAACCTGCCCGATAAGCCTCCGCATGATCCTTATATCTGATCTCGACTGAAAAATGCTCCGGCATCTGGATGCGGCATCCTGACACATCTTTTTCAATCGCTGTCCGCACTTTTTCCCGGATCATTTCCACAGCAAGGCCCGGATGAATATTGACTGTTGAATTTCCCACCCCTTCTTTGACAGCAACGGTCATAATATCAGGATTAAGTGATTCTGCTTCTCTGCAAATACCCGCGTCACCGGATACAAACACCACAGGCACATTCATCAGGGCCGCTGTGTATGTTTTCAGGAGCAGCTCCGACGCGTGGCAGTCGTTGATTTTTATATGAGCGAGACGTGTTGAAGCGGTATGCGCCAGTGGGCTGGTCCCCGCGCCGGCTCGAGAATGATAACCGATCATCAGGGCCGCGTCAAAGGTTTTGTCAATCTCCTGCACCATGACAAACGGATGACCGCTCCAGCCCCGGACAAGGCGGGTTTTCCGGGGTAATTCCGATGCGATGATATTTCTCGCTGTATCATGGGCATCCTTGACCCATACTTCAGTCGCTCCGGCTTTTAACGCTCCCTCACACGCGGCCGCTACTTCCGCTGTCATCTGTTTCTGAAATTCCTTAAATTCGGGATGCTTTTTATCTGCTTCGTCCCAATGGGTAGTTCCTGTAATGCCTTCAATATCCGCACTGATATACACTTTCATTTTTTCACCTCAACTGTCATTATTTCAGCCTCCTGCCGGGAAAAGCCGGGTTTCTTCACCAATTAAAAGTTCCGGGCGCAAGAGAACCCGATCAGTACGCGCCGGCTTTTCAACCCGAAGTTTGAAGAAAATCGGTAATGATCGGAAAAAAATTTTCTGCAGCTTTCCGCTGTCGAGTTTTATAATTTATAAAATCAGAAAAAATAAAATTAAGAAATGATTTTGAATTGTCAAGGCAGAGATGATTCCGGGTGTTTTCAAAATTCACCCGAAAAAATAGGAACTGCAAAAAATGAAACAAAAATTGAAAGTGAAAGGCTGAAAGCTGGGGGATTTTTTACTTTCATTTTCAGCATATTATGGGACAAATAAAAATAGTCCGGCAATTTATTGCCGGGTCCACAACTCGTAAATACGCTCTTCCTGACTTAAAAATGTGTTCTTTCTGATATCAGGATTTTAATTATTTGTGATAATTTGAAAAATATAAATAATTTCTTCGATCCCGATTTTCCCATCACTATTTATATCATAAATCTCAATATCACCTGTATCAGTTTCTGACAACACTTTCAAAGCCAAAATAACATCATTCAGGTCAACGGTTCCGTCATCGCTGATATCCGGGCAGGCGATTTTTCCTGTGTTTCCGCTGACGCATGTTCCGCAGTTGTCAGTGATGGCAGTGCCATCCCGGTCGTCATTGCAGTCCAGAATACAGGCGGTTTTTTCGGTATTCCCGCCGACACATTCTTGGCAGTCATCAAGGAAGGCAGTGCCACCCCATTCTTCGTTGCAGTCCTGAACACATGCTGTCGTCTGTCCTGTTTTTCCGCCGACGCAGATTCCGCACTCATCAGTGGTGGCAGTGCCACCCCAGTCGTCGTTGCAGTCCTTGACACATGCTGTCAGGCCGGTATTTCCGCCGATACAGTTGCCGCACTCATCAGTGATGGCAGTTCCTCCCCAGTCGCCGTTGCAGTCCTGAACACA
>JAOZLU010000019.1:2637-6620 GCA_029934695.1 Desulfobacterales bacterium
GGCTGTCTGTCCGGTGCTTTCGCCGACGCAGTTGCCGCAGTCATCAGTGAAGGCATCGCCGCCCCATTCCTCGTTGCAGTCCTGAACACAGGCTGTCTGTCCGGTGCTTTCGCCGACGCAGTTGCCGCAGTCATCAGTGAAGGCAGTTCCTCCCCAGTCGCCGTTGCAGTCCTGAACACATGCGGTCTGCCCTGTGTTTCCGCCGACGCAAATTCCGCACTCATCAGCGATGGCAGTGCCGCCCCATTCTTCATTGCAGTCCTGAACACATGCGGTCTGCCCTGTGTTTCCGCCAACGCAGATTCCGCAGTCATCAGTGACGGCAGTTCCTCCCAAGTCGCCATTACAGTCCTGAATACAAGTGGTGTTCTCAGTTTTTCCGGTATTTCCTCCGACGCATTCGCCGCAGTCATCCTCGTAGGCGGTCCCACCCCATTCTCCGTTGCAATCCTGTACAACACTTTCCGGCGGATTGCTCATGACCTTCAAACTCCATGCCCAAGTATGAGTGCCTCCGCTCACAACCCAATCATAGCTATCTATCGTAGGCCCATTCAATGGATCCATCAGATACATGGTATCCCCCTCCAGTCCGCGGGCCACAACAAAATGCCCTCCGCCGCTGTTCCATTCCCAGTTGACGACGACTGGCCTGCCCGCGTTCATCTGTGTCTGGACAACGGACTGGGATAATGCCCCCTCTGAACCCGAACTATAGATCGTGCTGAAGTGACTGAGGATTTCTTTTACTCCTTTTCGTGTGGGGTTTGACCCGGTACCCCACAGATAATTCCAGATATTGGCACTTTCTGTACCATACTCGGCAATCTCTGTCTGGGTTTTCTCAATACCATAATACTCCAATATTGCCTGTGAACAGCCTGCCCAGCACCATTCGGTCTTTTCCTGAGTTTTTTGCGGAACATTCAGAATCGTGGCAAAAACAGACACTGTTCCCAACTGAAAAAATATCAATACAGCCAAAAGGCATTTTTGCGTAAACAAAATATATTTCATAGTAAAACTCCTTTCCTGTCATGAATCCATAATCTGCTCGTTTCGGATTGGCAAATCCGAAACATTGCAGCGGGATTTGGCAATCCCGCGGGAGCGTCTTTGTTTTGACTCTACTGATACGCTCTGATGTTCTTCTCAACCGCGGGCTTTAATCTGTTGACAGTATCGGAAAGTTTATCCACATCTGAATATTCGGAATTTTCCGATGGCTGAACGGCTCTCCTTTTATTCGTTCTATGGACAGGGGTGAGGTTGTAAGCATCCTTTTCCGGTACGGTGAACAGATATTCCCCTGCCTGAAAAACCGCTATCAGCAAAGGATTGTATCCCTTCCTTTCGGACCACTGTTTCCTGACTTTGGCTAATTCCCCGGCCAGTTTTGCCTTGCCTAATGACACTGCTTTCCAGCGGCCTTTTATCTGATCTACGATCAGTATCGCTCTGATTTCATTTTTCAGCATCACCGGGAAATACCATATTCCGGTTTCAGATATGATCGAATCCGCAGAATCTCCCGGCTGATAAGCAGATAAGGCCGCCGGGGTGATCGTGTGAAGTCTGAAAGGGCTGCCTGTGTATGCCTGATCAGGAGAATCCTCTTTGGCAAAACCGAATTTTTCAAGTTCGCCCTGAGGAATTCGATTCAAAAAAGGCTGCAACCCCTCTTCCGCAGCTTTGGTAATCGCTGAATCTGCCTCTGCAGTTCCCTCTGAAACAGCAGACAACAGAAGCATCATACAAAAAAGAATACAGGTGGTTTGTGTTTTTGCTTTCATAGATTGAAGCTCCTTTAACTCTCTGTAGGGTGGGTGTAGCGAAGCGGAACCCACCTTGATGATTTGGTTCAGAGTTCCTGAAAAGAGCCCGCAATAGTGGGCTTCGCTGCACATACAGGGCAATTTTGCAAATTGCCCGAAAAAAAAACAATTTGAAAAATTGTTTTACAGCATTACATTGTTAAAATGTGTCAAAATTTCTTCATCCTGAAAAGTTTAATACACAAGGCAATTTTTTTTCTTACAGAGATGACAAATATTTCTGCAGATTTTTAAGGTAATATTCAACAAAACAATAAAGAGGAAATTAAAATTATGGGAAAACTCCATTTACTGATTATTGATCCGCAAAGGGATTTCTGTGATCCTGACGGATCGCTGTCCGTGCCGGGCGCAGACAAGGATATGGAACGTCTCGCCAAAATGATCGCCAGAATTGAAGATAAAATCCGGGACATTCACTGCACTTTGGACGCTCATCATCTTTTTGACATTTCCCACCCCATATTCTGGGCGGATTCAAAAGGAAAAAACCCTGAACCGTTTACGATCATCGGTGCTGAGGATGTTAAGAACGGGGTCTGGAGACCCGTTAAACCCCATTATCAGGAATACGCGCTCAGTTACGTTTCCCAACTGGCCGCGAATAATCGCTATCCCCTTTGCATCTGGCCCCCTCACTGCCTTATCGGAACCAGAGGCAGCACTCTCGCGCCGGTTTTGTCAGATGCCCTGCTGTCGTGGGAAAAAAATCAGATCGCCATGGTCGGTTATGTTGCAAAAGGAAGCAACTGTAAGACAGAACATTATTCAGCCGTCCAGGCGGATGTGCCTGACGCCGCGGACCCGTCAACGATGATGAATCATAAACTCATCAAAACGCTTGAAGAGGCTGATATTATCGCCGTAGCCGGTGAAGCCTTGTCCCACTGCCTGAAATTCACTGTCGAAGATATAGCAGACGCATTTGATGAAAAGCACATCAGGAAAATAGTGCTGATTGAAGACTGCAGCTCACCCGTGCCGGGATTTGAACAGCAGGGCAGAGATTTTGTCAGCAATATGACAGTCAGGGGGATGCAGATTTCAAATTCTGCAGATTTCAGGTTTTAGGTTTCAAACATCAGACATCAAACATCAAACATCCAGACCAAAAGTTGCTGATATCAAGCATAATTTTCACACTCCCCCCGGCCTTTGCCATTCCGGCAATAAAACGGGCATCTGTATTTTGGACAAGTTCGGGAGGGGCCTCTATGGCCTTTCCTTTGATCCCCAGAACTTCGGTGACAGAATCCACGATAATGCCGATCATTGTTGTTTTTTTCGTATCATTTTCAAGTTCCACCACAATGATACACGTCCGATCTGTATAATCGGCCGCTTCAATCCCGAACCTGAGCCTGAGATCTGCAACCGGAATCACCCTGCCCCTGAGGTTCATTACCCCCTTCACAAAATCCGATACTCCTGGCACAGGAGTTACAGGCATCATCCCGATGATCTCTCTGATCTTCAGAATATCAATTCCATATTCCTGGCTGGCCAGCGTGAACATCAGATATTTCCCCTCGCGCTCGTTTGCCCGATTCAGCTCTTCATTCAGTCTGCGTATCTCTTCCTCTGCCTTCCTGCGTTCGGTCAGGTCATATATGACCATAAGTATGCTGGGCCTGTCTTTGAAATCCAGTCGCTTGGAAAATAAAGCTGCCCATAACATCGTGCCATCCGCTTTTTTTAAGCGCACTTCAAAATTGTTCACGCCCCTCTCTTCGGACAGAAGATTCAAAAAAAGCTTCCCGTCCGCGGGATTTTCATATAATTCAGAAACATTATATTTAAGGAATTCATCGGCTTCAAACCCGAACACGCTGCATGAATGCTCGTTTATATACAGGATTTTTCCATCAGACACTTGGGCAATGACAATCGGCACGGGTATGGTTTCACTTATCAGCCGAACCCGCTCTTCAATCTCCTTTATTGTTTCATCAACCTTGTCAAGCAGTTCTGCCCCTATTTCATCGGCATGTTCGCTGGACATTTCCATCATTGTTTCCAAGTCGGCTTTTTCCTCTTCAAGAGCGGCGTTTTCAGATTTCAGCTTTTTTATTTCTTCCAGAAGCACGAAGATGAAATTTATCAAAAAATTTGTATTTTCCAAACCATCCCTCTTTCCGTCAGCAATAT
>JAOZLU010000019.1:6720-24796 GCA_029934695.1 Desulfobacterales bacterium
AAATTTATCAAAAAATTTGTATTTTCCAAACCATCCCTCTTTCCGTCAGCAATATTTCTTTTCTGTGTAAGGACAAAAAATGAGCGGGAAACTTTTTCGGGAAAAAGTCGGGTTTCTTTTTTTGTCCTGCACACAGATTTCTTTTATATAATTTATAATACTTAACACATCATTCAAATTTTTTCCACCTGTAAATTTATTCCGGAGTGCCAAAATTTTTTTTGGCAGATAACTCTGGCACATTCAAAATATGATTCCGGTGCTCCCCGGTTGGCGCATTTCAGAGTTTATATATTTAATTCATAAAGGGGTTAATCAATTGACAGATGAAAGTTCCGTTGATTTCTGTTGCGTTTGACAAATTTTTCAGATATACAATCCTCCAGATTATGTTCATTCAGAAAAATGAGATACTCCTTTGGCATCATATTACTTTTTACTTTTTACTTTTTACTTTTTACTTTTTACTTTTTACTTTTTACTTTTAAAGTGTATGCTGTATTCAAAAGTCTATATAGAGTCCTTTGGTTATGAACTTGCCCCTAACGTGGTCACATCAGATGATCTTGAAAAGCGGCTTGAATCGGTTTATGAAAAACTTCATCTTCAAAGGGGGCAACTGGAAGCGATTACCGGGATACGCGAGCGCAGGTTCTGGGACCCGGTATATAAAATGTATGAAGGCGCGGCTGAAGCAGGTCAAAAGGCCATAAACGCGTCCGGCATTTCCCCTCATGATATCGGAATGCTGATTTACGGCGGCGTTTGCCGGGACAATTTGGAGCCTGCAACCGCGTGTGCCGTGTCAGACAGTCTGGGCCTTGACTCTGACACTCAGATTTATGATGTGTCAAACGCCTGTCTGGGGGTCATGAACGGAATGATCCAGACGGCAAACGCCATTGAACTCGGGCAGATCAGGGCAGGTCTTGTGGTATCCTGTGAAGCGTCCCGCCAGATCATTGATGTCACCATTGACCGTCTTCTCAAAGCAAAGGACATGGAACTTTTCAAGAAAACCATAGCGACACTCACAGGTGGTTCAGGAGCTGTGGCCGTACTTTTAACCGATGCCTCGCTTTCCGACCGGGGCCATTGCTTCCTGGGCGGTGTCACAAGAAGCGCGGCAGCGCATCACAGACTTTGCCTGTGGGGACCGGACGCGGGAAGAGCTGTTGACGGAATTCATGTCATGCAGACTGATTCCGTGGGGGTTCTGGAAAATGGCGTGGTACTGGGAACAGAAACTTACAAAGCATTCAGACAGGAACTTTCATGGCCGGATGACAAGCCGGACAAAGTGATATGCCATCAGGTGGGATCAACTCATCAGAAAAGCATACTGGAAGCTGTGGGAATCCCCAAAGAAAAGGATTTCACCACATTTCAATACCTCGGAAACATCGGAACTGTATCCCTGCCCATCACAGCCGCCATTGCATCGGAGCGGGAATTTATCGTGAAAAACGATCTGGTCGGATTTTTCGGAATCGGAAGCGGCCTGAATTGCATGATGCTGGGAATAAAGTGGTGATATGACAAATTCCAAATTCCAAATTCCAAATTCCAAACTTTACCCCTTCAGGTCCCATTATATGGATTTGGATGGGCTGAAATATCATTATCTGGATGAGGGCGCGGGCGATCCTGTGGTTATGATCCACGGGAACCCCACATGGTCTTTTTATTTTCGCAATCTGGTAAAGGCCGTATCATCTCAGTTCCGGGCCATTGTGCCGGATCATATCGGGTGCGGTCTTTCTGACAAACCAGATGCTCAGACATACAATTACAGGCTGAAAAGCCGTGCGGATGATCTTGAACACCTTTTAAATCATCTTGACCTGAAAGAAAATATAACCCTGATAGTTCATGACTGGGGAGGGATGATCGGCATGGTTTATGCCCTGAGATACCCGGAGAGGATAAAACGTCTCGTTATTATGAACACCGCTGGTTTTTTCCCTCCCGGGGATAAGGGACTTCCCCTCAGACTGTGGCTGGTCCGGAATATTCTCCCTTTTGCAGTTCCCGCTGTTCTCGGATTCAATCTTTTTTCACGCGCCGCGCTGTATATGGCATCCCGAAAAGGACTTTCCAAAGATGTCAGAGCAGGCCTGACCGGGCCGTACAATTCTTGGAAAAACAGGATTGCGACCCTTAAATTTGTCCAGGATATTCCTGTCAGCAAAAAAGATCCGAGCTACAGCCTTGTAAAAAATGTGGATGAAAACCTGCATAAGCTGTCAGGCATTCCCATGCTCATCTGCTGGGGCAGACATGATTTTGTCTTTGACTCGGTATTCCTTGCCGAATGGCAACGGCGTTTTCCTCATGCAACAGTCCATGAATTTTCAGATGCCGGCCATTATGTGCTTGAGGACGCGGCAGATGAGATTATCCCGCTTGTCAGGGATTTTCTGAAAACATGAGTATGCTGAAAGAGGCTCTCTTTCAACTTTCAACTTTTTATGAGATTTTATTATGACTACTTTGCTCGAAAAATTTTATGAACAGGATTATTATCTCTGGTTGATGAAAAATGTCGCTCTTGTTCGGGAAGGCAGATTTTCAGAAGCAGATTTTGGAAATATCGCAGAGGAATTGGAATCCATGGGAAAAAGTGAGAAGCGTGCATTGGGCAGCAGACTGGCGGTTTTGCTTTCACATTTGCTGAAATGGCGATTTGAACCTGAAAGACGGTCAAACAGTTGGAAATACACGATCATAGAACAACGTCGAAAAATCAGGGAATTGCTGAGTGACAGTCCAAGCCTTCGTCATGAGCTTGATAAAAAATTTGCTTATGCTTATGAATCTGCTCTGATAAAAGCGGCAAAAGAAACTGGAATGGATATGGCGTCTTTTCCTCAGAACTGCCCGTTTTCATTGAAAGAGGTTATGGATAAAAGCTTTTTCGGAGACACAGACTGAAGCCACTTTTTACTTTCAACCTTATTACTTTCCATTTTTCTTTTCACTCTCAATAAAGATATGACAGAATTTATAAACAGCATTCATAACAAACCCCTTCGCGCCATTGCGGAAAAGGTCGTGCAGGATATCCCGGTAAGCGAAGCTGACGCGCTTTATATGCTCACCACAAATGATATTTTAGAACTGGGTCTGATTTCCCATTACCTGAGAATCAGACTGCACAAAAATATCGGTTTCTACGGCGTAAACATGAATCTCAATTATACCAATATCTGCGAACTTCGCTGCCCTCTGTGCGCGTTCTCACGGGATGAAAAGGATGAGGATGCCTACCTCCTCTCCCATGATGAGACAGAGGCAAAGGTGAAAGAGGCGGTCTCCTTCGGCATTGATGAGGTCCATATCGTGGGAGGACTCCATCCCCAGTTGAAGATCGAATACTTTGAGGAGATGCTCAGACGAATCAAGCAGATCAAACCGGATATCTTCATTGTGGGCTTCACCGCGGTGGAATACGACTACTTTGCAAAGATCAATAATATTCCGCTGGAAGAGGTGTTCCGGCGGCTCATGGATGCCGGGGTCGGGGCCTTGCCCGGGGGCGGTGCAGAAATATTCTCTCATAAAGTGAGAAAAGTTATCGCACCCAAAAAAATATCCGGAAAACGCTGGCTTGAAGTGATGCGGACAGCGCATTCTCTGGGACTTAAAACAAACGCCACCCTCCTCCACAATCACATTGAGGACACAGAGGATATCGTGGATCACCTCTCCAAAATACGGTCTCTTCAGGATGAAACTCGCGGATTCAAATCCTTTGTGCCGCTCACCTATCACGATGCAAACACAGACATCCGGGCCAAACGGGCCAGCACGACCGGATACGGCGATATCCGGCTGTACGCTGCAAGCCGGATTTTTCTGCATAACGTGCCGCATCTCAAGGCATTGTGGATGTATGTGGGAGAAAAGATGGCTCAGACGCTTCTCCGTTTCGGTGTGGATGATATCGGAGCGACCTACCATTATGAAAAGGTGGTTCATTCAGCAGGCGCGCCCACCCCGGATTACGGGAGCGAATCCCATCTGAGGCGGCTCATTGAACACGCGCAACTGAAGCCGGTGAGAACAACGGCAAACTATGATCTGCTCGCGGGGTGTGCCGCATGAGGCTCGGATATATCAACTATCTGAACTGCTATCCTTTCTATTATCATACACTGGAAAAAGAACCGCTCCCGGATGCGGAAATTGTGCCTGGATATCCCAGCGAACTCAACAAAATGATGGTCCAGGGTGAACTTGACCTCAGCCCCATTTCAGCCGCTGCTTATGCCGACATCCAGAAAAAGGTCGTTCTTCTCCCTGATTTCTGTCTCAGTTCCGTGGGATATGTCCGCTCGGTAATCCTCAACAGCAAAAGTCCCATAGAATATCTGCATAATAAAAGGGTTGGTCTCTCCAGCGCATCCGAGACCTCTGTTGTGCTTTTGAAAATTCTCCTCCAAAACTACTACAAAGTTGAGCCTGTCTATGTCCCCACACAACCCAAGCCTTCTTTGAAAGATGAAAACCTTGACGCTACCCTGATCATCGGCAATGAAGCCATCACGCGCACCGAACCCGTGGCCTATACTTATGATCTGGGCGACCTCTGGATGAGAAAGACGGGGTTTCCCGTGGTGTTTGCCGTGTTTGCCGTGCAGGAATCCGCTATAAACAAATATCCGTCTCAGATACATGCCATTGTGAACTCATATCATAAATCTCTCGGCTGCCTTGAATGCGAAAGAGAACTGCTCATTCAGAAAGCCGCGGAAAAATACCCGGATATCCAGTATGACATACACGCCTATTACCAGCTTTTACAATATAAGTTCACAGAAGAGATGAAAGATGCATTGCGGTTTTACTTCAGACTTGCAGGAGAATTGGGACTGCTCAGTCAGGTGGGGACGTTAAAATTTCTGACCTGAAAGTTTGGGATTTTCAAAGGAGTGCGGAAATGGAGCCGCTAGGCGGAATTTTCGCATATAGGCGGAATTTTTGCAATCCCCCGGAGATGTGAGTCAGGAGTGCCAAACTTGCAGTTTGGCAGTACTAAACTGCAAGTTCAGCACTCCCCGGGAATGTGCGCCGGGAGTGCCGAAGTCCGAACCGAGCAGCACCTTAATTGCCTGCGGAGGATTGGCGGTTCGGATTTGCCGATCCCTGATAAAAGGTTTCCTGATTCAATGTTTTCAGCATTGCTTTTGGAGATTGCAAACACACACCGGAAGTCTTATTTATATTCAGCCATTACAACAGGTTCGGCAAGAACATGACCAGAGAGGGAACATAAGTTACAATGGCCAAAGCCACCAATAAGGCCAGAATAAGCGGCATTATCTCCTTTACAAATTCAACGATGGGCAGGTTGGTGATGGAGCAGGTCGTAAACATCATAGTGCCAAAAGGCGGTGTCACGCCGCCGATCATGATATTGACAATCATGATGACACCAAAATGAATGGGATCAATACCCATATTCACGGCCACGGGAACTAACAGCGGCGCAATGATGATCAGAACGGCGCCGCCCTCCAAAAACATGCCGAAGACCAGGAGAAAAACATGCTTTCAAAAATTTCTTTTCTTTTTTCGAAAGAGTATGATCATTTTTTAATGCTTTGGTAACCTTTTCGATGGTTTCCTGAATTTCCTGTGCCGAACTTTTTTTTCCGATACCGTATTACCGATCATTTCATCCCATGGTGAATCTGAAGTCTGTATATATGCGACAAGATTTTCAGCCATGTTACGGCATAGTCCGATGAGCTTTTCCTTATCAACATTGGCTGTTACAACATAGCCTCGTTTCAACGCATCAGATATTAGGATATTTTTATATTCACTGTCGTCAGTTCCGGATATTTCAAGAAACCGTTCCATTTCCGTAAAAGCTTCTTTTATACGCAACAAACTGAACAGTGAATGGAAAAGCCCTAATGACGCATGCTCGTCTTCCGGTTTTTTATGAACAAGTTTTTCGAATATATCAGCGGATTCATCATATCTCTTCAAATCCATGAACACTCCGCCTATAATGAAATATGCTTTGAGAAAGGACGGAGCATGGTCTGTTATCTCTCTCAGGACTCGGACGGCCTGTTCAGGACTTCCGGCATCCCTGAATTTTACCGCGACAGTCAACTTTTCCTTCAACTTTTTTTCATCCATCTGTTTTCCTCCTATCTTCTGATTAAGGCAAAACATTTAAGTATCATAAGCATGATCCCTGAAATGTCCCGCCTTAACCCGTAGCTTTGTCTATTCAATTTTCCTGAGGAGGTTTCTGAGCATGTCCTGACTCTTCCTGATGCTCTCTATGGCCTCTCTGTTATGTTCTTGCGCTTTCTCAATTCCTTCCAGCTGATTGAGAGCGTCTTCGATCTTTCTGATCCTGTCTCTGCTCCGTTCACGGGGTGGAGGACAGGGCCGGTTCAGGCGCAGCATGCGTGAAAACATTTCCCTCCGGCTCGGTCTTGCTCGTGAGCAGGCCGTCGTTGTTCTCATAGTCAAAGACAAAGGGGGCTGCTGGTCCCCGGATAAGTGACATGCGTGAGCCGGTTGTCACTGTCCACGAGCGGAGCGGCTCTGAGGCGCAATCCTTTCAGAAAAGAAAAATGCGACTGAGGAAAAGTCCTCAGTCGCCTTCTGTGTCACCAGATCAGTCTGGCGGACAACAATCCGCTTTTTTCACATCAGGCGGCCTCCTCAGAACATTCCTGTCTCTTCGCAGTCCGGCCCCATCTTACAGTCAGCCCATCTTACCCTGCCTTTTTCAGGGCCGTCTCCGCCGTCAATTTCCTGATCCATTCTCTTACATGTCGTTTTCAAAACAGTGGTCCGCCGGGAATCCGGACCGGAATGTTTCAGATATCTGCCGATATATTGGGATTCGTCACTGACAACAACGCAGTTGCAACGATCGGACGGCATAAGACACATTCCGGTTATTAAGCTCAGTATCAGGATGATTCCTGTGACGACAATTATTTCCCATCTGGCGGGCTTATCCAATCTGCCTGTCCTACTGACAATTTCCTTCTTCATTACATTCCCTCAACGTCGGGCCAGCTTCTCATTCCGTTGCGTCCGAACAAATCTGGCAAACTGTCGCCTCTGGTATCCGGCATTTCTTTTTTCAGACTGTCAGACACATTGATAAACCTGATCAGGGTGAGAAACATAATCTGGCCGCTTTGTTCTCAGTAACAACACGAAGTCTCTTCAATGACTACTTCCAAAATACTGATGCTATGCACCACTCAGAGCCGTCATAAATCAGACGTACAATATACCCGCCGAAAGTAAGCAAAACCTCATGACTTTTGTCACCGGTTTTCGGTCTGAGAATATGATAATCATTTAGTCGTTCAGCGGGAACTCCGGAAAGCGACTTCACTCTTCTATCTTCATTATCAGTCACGCCGCCACAAAAACATGCTGCGATATCTTCCCTGTTTTCGGAGGAAACTGACTTATAACATGATGACAGCGTATTCACAGCATCCCGGATATCTCCTTCCGGATATTCGGAGCATCCCGCGTTTATCAGACTTAAGATCAGTATCCAATACATATTTCTTTGAAGACAACATCTCAGTGTTTTCACTTTCTCACCAGATTAAAAGTATTTTATGCAAATCCGAGAAAGCGTTTTATGCAAAGGAGCATTCCCGGTTTTGCAGGATGTCAGATAAGCAGACATGCGAATCAGGAGATCGGAAACCCGGATTCCCAACCCGCATGTCTGCGGCCAATTTGTCAGGGGCGTGAGTGAGGCATGGGAGCAATCTCCTTTAACACCCTAGTGAGAAAACTGACGTAAATGTCATTAGGTCTTATCCAAGGAAACGGCGAATATATCTCACCAAATAAGCGAAGATCCGTCCCTTCACTTATCCAACTTTTATACACGAGTTCCGCACAATAAAGATTGTTGTCGGAGGAAAAAGTTGATTCAAATTCTCCCCACCCCGGATATTCAAACGATGCCCCGATAAACCCCTCGGCATTGTTTCCGGCACGTTCGGCAGACTCATCGTCCCTGTTCTCAACACGAAGGAAAGTAATCCAGTCATAGTGATCATCATACAGAAAATCGTGAATGGTTCCCCAGTCGGTTCCTATGCTATGAACCGGATGAGAATCGACGGTTTTTTCATTCCCCATATACATAACAGCATGAGACCATCGATACATGGCTAATGTGTTTGAAATCGCACAAAAGGTACACTGAGACAGTTACAAAAGCCGCTGCATTTCCTTTGCCGGTGACAGCAACGGTGATTCCCTTCTTGGAAACCAGAGTTGTAAATATCTCATCAGCGTCCGGTATCCCGTCTCCATCCGTATCCGGATTCAGCGGATCGGTCTCTGTCACATATTCATCACCGTCATCCAGTCCGTCATTGTCAGTGTCTCCGGATAAGGAGTCTGTGCCTGCCGCCAATTCGTCTTTGTCATCAATACCGTCCCGGTCAGAATCAGCCTGTGTCGGATTTGTTCCGTGGGTCTGTTCTTCGATATTTTTTAATCCGTCCGAGTCAGCATCTTCATCAGCATCACTGATTCCGTCATTATCAGTATCAGCGATGTCAGGCAATATTCTCAGACCGAGTGTGGAAATCTCAAAGCGGTTGGTCAGGCCGTCAGAATCCTCGTCACCATTATCATCCCAGGAAGCAATTTTGCTCAGGTAGCTGAGTACCTCAACCGGAGTCGGAGAGTCAAGCATAACTTCTCCATTTATTTCTCCAGAGTCATTTGTTATTGTCACTGTTCCGGTGCTGTACGCGGTGACAGGATCATTTGCACTGTCATCAATGATCGCGTAAACATGATATTCACCTGCCGGCACACCCGCTGTGTCCCAGGCATGCTCATCGGTCTCATCATCCTCTTCCAAGCCGCTGACGATCAGGGTCCCGTCATTCCCGGCGCTGTCGGTGTCATAATACAGGGAAATCTGAGCACTGTCATCAGGATCATCGTCTGACCACCTTATAATAAAGGTATGATTTTCGGTGCCCGGTTCAGCGGACACGGTCACGGACGGAGCAGTGTTCCCGGGTGTCACTGAGACCGGGCCGCTTTTCCCGGAACGGTTGCCCGCTGCATCGTACGCTTCCACAGTGTAGGCACAGTCCCCGGGGCTTTCCGTGTCATGGATGTATGATGTGTCTGCCGGGGTCCCGGTCAGTCCGATGTCACCGCAGAAGACATCATAGCCTGCCACCGCGATGTTGTCCGAGGATGCGTCCCAGGAGAGGCTGACCTGATATCCTGATATCACCGGGATTTCCTCTGCTGTCAGATTCTGCGGGACAGTCGGGGGAACGGTGTCCGCCCCTGTCGAATATTCTATATGAAGCAGGGGTGCCCGCGCGGGGTCCCCCTCATAAGACACGCCCGTGCGCCGGCCAGTGCCGCTCACAAGGACGGCCAGCGCGTTTCCCGCGGCCCATCCGTCCCGGGAGACGACCTCCTGAATCACCGGGGAGATGTCCGGTGTCACAATGCCGGTGTCCCCGGCATTCCAGAACGGCATTTTGCCCCATCGGACTGAGCTGTCCGTGACCGGGCGGTTCTGTATATCGCCCGGGACTGCGGAAAATGGCTCCGCACTGTCGGAGGCTTCGACTCTGATGTAAAGGGTCGCGGAGTCATCCGCACAGGTCCCGGCCGTGTCGAACATGATATAAGCCCGCGTAATCACCGCTTCCCGGGGAATGCCGATGTCTGCGAAGCGGATCCCCACGGTCTGAACGGACATGCCGCCGGTCTTGCCGAGTTCCAGAGTCGGACTCGCCACTGTCATGTCACCCGAGGCGTAAGACTCCGCATCGTCGCTGCCGGCTCGCCGACACCCGGATCCCCGTCCGCGGATGACAGGTTGCCCGTCCCGGACTTTGCGGGATCAAAGTAACTGTATGTCCCTGTCACCGCTGAATGGCAGGTGCCCGCGATGATGCTGCTGGTCACGGTGACAGAGCCGCTGTATCTCGCTATTGCGGATCTGCCCCAGGTGCCGGAGGCCGTGTTCCCCGTGATTGTGCAGTTCGTGAGAACGGCCGCGGGATCCCCCGAATTGGCAAGATACACGGCCGCACCGCCGTATTATCAAAAAAATGGTCAGGATGAAAATCTGATTTTATTTTTATAAATTGATATGTTACAAATAAATTTTGGAAATGTGTTAAATACTGTTTGAAGTTTCAGATTGCATATCAAACATTGCGGACGGGGTTGCAAACCCCGTCCGGCAACGTGTTATATCGGAAACCACAAAAACCGTCAGAACCAGAAACATTGCGGGCGGGGTTGCAAACCCCGTCCGGCAGCGTAGCAGGCCATCTGCGTTAATCTGCGTTAATCTGCGGTTCATAATTTTCAGCTATATCGGAAACCACAAAAACCGTCAGAACCAGAAACATTGCGGACGGGGTTGCAAACCCCGTCCGGCAACGAAGCCTCTGCGAACTCACTTTAAATTCTTCAGATACCACTGATACGTTTCCCGAATGCCATTTTTCAGATCGGTTTTTGCCTGCCATCCGAGACCGCTCAACTTTGAAACATCCAGCAATTTCCGCGGCATACCGTCCGGCTTGGATGTGTCAAAAACTATTTCACCTTTAAATTCCACGATGTCCCGGGTCATCTCAGCAAGTTCCCTGATGGTTTTATCCTCTCCAGTGCCGATATTGAGAAGCTCGGTTCCGTCATAATTCTCCATCAGATAAACGCAGGCGTCAGCCAGATCATCCACATATAAAAATTCCCTTTTGGGCTGGCCAGTTCCCCAGAGGACCACTTTTGGGGGGCTGTCATCCGGGGAAAGAGATGCTTTGATATCGTCCGGGATGGGACCGAAACGGGTTTCATCACGCGCAATGATTTCAGCGTTTCCTTCGGAAGCCAGCTTTGCCAGGTGAAATTTGCGAATCAGTGCGGGAAGTACATGAGAGGTTATCAGGTCAAAATTGTCGTTTGGCCCGTAAAGGTTTGTGGGCATGACCGGGAGGAACCGGGTCCCGTACTGCCTGTTATAAGACTGGCACATCTCAATTCCTGCTATCTTGGCCACCGCATAAGCTGAATTGGTCGGCTCAAGCGGGCCGGTCAGGAGATATTCTTCTTTCATGGGCTGGGGGGCCATTCTCGGAAAGATGCAGGAAGACCCGAGGAAAAGCAACTTTCTGACACCATGCCTGCAGGCCGCGTCAATAACATTTGTCTCAATAAGGAGATTCTCGCGGATAAAATCCGCGGGATATGTGCTGTTTGCCATAATTCCACCGACTTTGGCCGCGGCAAGAAAAACATATTCCGGTTTTTCCCGGGCAAAGAAATCGCGGACAGCCTCTTGACCGGTCAGGTCCAATTCGGCGCGTTTTCGGGTGATGATGTTTGTGTAGGCGTGATCCTGAAGGCGACGGAAAATAGCAGCTCCGACAAGCCCCCGGTGTCCGGCAACAAATATTTCAGATGTTTTTTCCATGGCTGTATCTTTGGTTCAAAAAAATAATCTGCCCGCAATGTGCGGCTTTCTCCGGGACACGGATAAACACGGATTTTATGATCTGTGTTTATCTGTGTTCATCCGTGTCCGGTGATCAGAAAGTAGCGAGTAAGTTATTTTTTGGGGAAGTCCTTATTCTATTCAAAATGATTATAGGTTTGAAAGCCCTCTTTCCTGCATAACTGATCTTTTTCCGCCTCTTTCAGGTCCTCCCGGACCATTGTTTTTACGAGTTCATCAAAAGATACCTTTGGCTCCCATCCGAGTTTTCCCTTTGCTTTTGAAGGATCACCGAGCAGAAATTCCACTTCTGTGGGTCGGAAATAACGAGGCGCAATTCGGACAATCGTCCTGCCTGTTCCCCTGTCCTTCCCGACTTCATCAACGCCGGCACCTTCCCATGCAATTTCGATTCCAATTTCATGAAAAGATTTTTCGACAAACTCGCGTACCGAATGCGCCTCTCCGGTGGCGACCACAAAATCATCCGGTTCATCCTGCTGAAGCATCTTCCACATGGCCTGAACATAGTCCCCGGCAAAGCCCCAGTCTCTTTTGGCATCCAGATTTCCGAGATAGAGTCCGTCCTGAAGGCCGAGCCTGATCCTTGCCACGGCGCGAGTGATTTTGCGGGTGACAAATGTTTCGCCGCGGATACTTGATTCATGGTTGAATAATATTCCGTTGCAGGCATATATATTATACGCCTCACGATAATTCACCGTGATCCAGTAGGCGTAAACTTTGGCCGCGGCGTATGGACTTCGGGGATAAAAGGGGGTTGTCTCTTTCTGAGGGATTTCCATTACTTTGCCGTACATCTCACTGGTTGACGCCTGATAAAAGCGGGTTTTTTTCTCCATCCCCAGGATGCGTATTGCTTCAAGAAGACGCAATGTGCCCAGAGCATCGGAATTGGCTGTATATTCCGGCGTTTCAAAAGATACTTTGACATGGCTCTGCGCGGCCAGATTATATATCTCGTCCGGCTGAACCATCTGGATAATCCGGATCAGATTTGTCGAATCAGTCAGATCGCCGTAATGCATAAAAAAACGAACATCTTTCTCATGCGGATCTCTGTACAGGTGATCCACCCGTCCGGTGTTAAATGAAGAGGCCCGGCGTTTGATGCCGTGGACTTCGTAGTCTTTAGTCAGCAGAAAATCTGCCAGATAAGACCCGTCCTGTCCTGTGATGCCTGTGATCAACGCTTTTTTCATGGTTGTTTCCTTTAATTGGGAAAGAAGCCCGGCTTTTCCTGCTAAGGGAAAACCAGTAAAAAATCGGGTTTCTCACCCATTTTTATATGAGTGTATCCTGTCTGGCCCGTTGTGGGAAAGAAACATCACATCGGCCGGAAGTATGTTCTGCCCTGTTTCCGATAACGTCTTTTATAATATGGTATCAGAGTGATTGTCAAGAAAATTGTGGGCAGTTTAATGCAGTCTGTAAATTCAATTTTACTCCCAAATTTTGCTTTGAGAACGCTCAACAAAAAAATCCGCTATCAGCTTACTGGGCTGATAGCGGGTTTCTGGGGTCAGACCCGGTATTTTTGCCATAATTTGGCAGCGAACTTATCCTTGCAGGACCAGTTTCAGCGCGTCATTCTTGATTTTTGCCTTATCTATGTTTCCGGTAAGTTCAACCTCATCATAGCCACCATCGAAAGAAGCTTTTCTCATGGCAATATTCCAAGAATCCTCAATGGCCTTTTGCAGATCATTTTTGCTCAGGTAATATCCCCCGGTTTTTCTCCGTTTGTTCGGGCGGCGGATCATGTCCACGACGTTTTTTATCGTGCCTTCCCAGGAACGGGTGGTGCGTCTTTCCGCATATTTTTTTATCAGATGGAGAAGGAGGATATCCAGAAGATTCTCAATTTTGCTGATTTTGTTGTCCCGGCTCATCTCCTCCATCTCGCCGATCAAAGTTAATGCTTCGTCATAACGTCCCTGTTCTATATATACTTAAATGTTTCCTGAAATTTTGTTTCTGATCTGTAAACCCCTGTCAGGCAATGGTTCATGAGTTCTCATTTATATAAGAGCCGTGATTAACTGAGTTTTTTTGCTTTTTAATCATAATATTCTGTAAATATTTATTTTTTTATCTGAAAAATTTTGGAATCCGATGACTGCTTATCCAAAAATATGAAAATATGATGATCTGCCAGATTTTAAAAATCTTAATTATTATCAGACAGTTAATAAAAAAAAAATTAATGCCTGAGGCTGTAAAAATGAATTAAAACCGGCTCTTAGTGAGTGACGAATTCATAAATTCTTTATTGGCAAGGCTTGCCATATTAGAATTAAATTTTCAGGAAACCTTTAAGTATATACAGAAGACCGTCTGATTATAACAGATTAAGGGGAGCCTCGGACCTGAACCACGGGCGTGACAGTAAAAACCGCAGAGGGCCGCAGAGAACCGCAGAGAAAACAGTAAGAACTCTGCGGCTCTCTGTGGTTGTAAAAAGCATCCCGGGCACAGTCCCTTAAATCCGTTATAATCAGAAGACCGTAATTGAAATTAGTGATTCACCTATTTCCACAGAAAGAGAAAGATGTCAATGGGGGAGGGAGTATTCAGGGGTAGCAATCTGACATATCAGGGGGGGGGATTTTTGACTCTGGTACTTTTCCTGTTTTCTTGTTATACAAGAAATTATAAAAACAGGAGCGGGAAAGAAACCGGCTTTTTCGGCAGGGGGAAACGACTCATTTTTGGGGAAAAAGCCGAGTTTCTTTTTTTGTACGGGGCAAAAGATGAGCGGGGAAAGAAACCCGACTTTTTCCTGAATGGGATAGTCTGTGAAAAAAAAGCCAGGTTTTTTTCCCACTGAAATTCCCTGCTGGCACAACGCTCCATTTTTGCACTCCGTCTTGCAGGGCGTTTTAATGTTCTGAATATCAGGAAGGGGGATTGCTGACTGGCCTGAAATCCTTTTTTACACTCCTTGCAGATAAGAAGGGGATTGTTTCAAGCTTCTCTTCCAAAATCCCAAACAGATGGCTGTATGAACGGAACTGCTTCTGGGCAATGAGTTCGATGAAGGAGCGGTCCGCAATGTCGGAATCTCCGCCCAGGTTTCTCAGAACGGAATTTTTCATGAACACTGGCAAAATCGAAAGGGTACGCACTGATTCTCTGGATGGCCGCTGAACTGGAAATCAAAGGTTTTCCAGTGGACATAGCTTCAAGTACTTTATTCTGAACCCCCCTTTCAATCCGAAGGGAAATGAGGCAAATACCTGATAATAATCTTATATCTTCTGCAAAACCGGTCATGATAATTTCATAATAATTACGCCAGATTCTGCACTTCCGCCTTGGGATTGCCAAAATTTCCAGCAGGAAAATTTTGGCCGAACAGCTCCAAAACCAGAGGTGGCGGTTGTGATCTGCAATCCCTCCTGAATGTTCAAATAAATTTATTTAATTATTTCAAAATATTATAAAAATTTTGAAATTCAAAAAAATTTTCTGATCCCAAAAATGTTAAGTTGCCCATTTTTTTGTTGCATTTATCCACGCCAAATTGTAACAATATGATTTATATGAGATGGGATGATTGTTTTCTGAGCCTGAATGATACCTGAATGATATCAGATAAGCTTTGTTTCCACCATCTTAAATATTATCAGCAGATTGAAAAAAGCTCCTGCCGGATTTGCCGATCCGGACCGGCGTTTTTTTTCATAGCTTTTCGATCTGCTGAATTATAATTCAATGCTTCGGGCAGTTGTTTCAGGTGCCAAAATTTATAAACAGGAAGTTGTAGAAACTGTCCCAAGTGTTGATAATTATTCATTTATAAATTTCTGCTTTGGCATAGCAGCTTCTTCTGAAGAGCAGCTTCTGAAGTTGCTATGTCAACAAGTCGGAATGGCCACCTGATATATTCCCCCGGACTTTCATGGTCTGTTTGCGACCAACAGGCCAAGTTTCGCAGGAATGACATTATGAATGAGATTTTTCTTTGATTCTTATTCTGATATTTGGATAACCCTTAATTTTTAAATTTTTAACGGAGGTAAAAAATGAAGTGTCTGAAACAAGTTTTTTCTCTTTTTCTGATAATTGCATTTATTGCGGTCTGTGGTTGCAGAGAATCTGAGGAAGAAAAAAAGGCGGCCGCTGAAAAAGAGAAAGTCGCTTACCTTGAAAAGGGTAAGGCGTATTTTGACAAAGGGGAGTATAAAAACGCAGAGATTGAGTTGAAGAATGCGGTAAAGATTGACCCCAAATATGTTGCTGCCCGTCTGAAACTGGGAGAGACTTATCTTAAACTCGCAAAGGCTGAAGAGACGTTCATGGAATATCTGAGGGTTGAAAGTCTTGACCCGGATAATATGGATGCCAAGTTCAAGCTTGCAACATTCTATTTCCTTGGCAGAGAATTTGAGGAGGCCAAAAAAAGAGTGAACGCTGTTCTGGAAAAGGATCAGAACCATATTGACGCGCTGTTTCTGTCTGCCGGTATTATGGAGCAGGAGAACAAACTTGCCGAGGCTGAATCTGTATTTGAAAAAATTCTCGCGATTGACAGCAGTCAGGCCAAAGCTTATCCCGCGCTTGCCCGTGTGCTGGAACGTCAGGAAAAATCTGATGAAGCGGAAATTTCCCTGAAAAAAGCGGTTGAACTTGATCCAAAGTCCGTAAAAGCCCGGCTTGCTCTTTTCAGCTTCTATGTCAGTAAAAAGAAATTTGACCTTGCAGAAGCCCAAGTGAAAAAAGCCATTGGAATGAATCCGAAAGATGCAAGGTTGCATATTGTCCTTGGTAATTTTTATTTCAGGCAGAAAAGTAATGAAAATGCAGAGACTGCATATCTGAAGGCCATTGAGACTGACCCTGAAAACATTAAACTGTATATGGTCACAGGCAGATTTTACGATATCACCGGTAAGAAAGACAAGACGCTTTCCATGTATAAAAAAGCCCTTGATCTTCAGCCTGAGGATATCGGCGTAAAGCATACCATCGCCAGATTCCACTTCAAAAACGGAAACCCGGATGAAGCTGAAAAATACGTTTCAGAGATTTTGGAAAAAAATCCCACATATCCTCCGACCCTTATGCTGAAAGGAGAACAGCTTGTAGCCAAGCGGAATTTTGATGAATCAGTCAAACTGTTTGAGCAGGTGCTCCAAGAAGAGCCCAAGTCTGAACGCGCCCATTATTTTAAGGGAGTTTCTCTCTTTGGAAAGGGTGATATAAGAGAAGCAAAGATATCACTTGAAGAGGCGGTCAGATTACAGCCGACATACGTGCAGGCAAAGCTTCTGCTGGGGGACATTTATCTCCGTGAACGAAATGTTGACTTGGCTCAGAAGGAGAGTCAGGAAGTTCTGGCACTTGATCCTGAAAATTATCAGGCCAGAATGATACTGGGAAACACCTACATGTATCAGAAAAAATTCGATGAAGCAAAGGCGTTGTTTGAGTCATTGACAAAAACGTCTCCTGAAAATCCTGCCGGTTATTATCGTCTCGGCCTGCTGTATCGGATGCAGAAAGATTACGGAACTGCCATGACAAATTTTGAAAAGGCGATTTCTATCAATCCCAGGCTCATGGATGTGTTTACCAATATTGTTCTTTTGTACGCGGGGGATAAGAAATTTGACAAAGCACTCAGGATGTGCGACCAGCAGTTGAAAAGGGTGTCCGAATCCCCTGCTTCCATGGCCATTATCTATAATATAAAAGGGGGAATTTACCTTTCACAGGGGAAAAAGGCGGACGCGGAAAAAGCATTCAAAAAAGGTTTGGAAAAAAATCCGAATCTCATGCGCGCATATTATGCACTGGCCAGAATATATCTCATGGACAAAAAAGAGGATAAGGCGATTGAGCAGTATAAAGTCATCCTTGAAAAGAATCCCATGCAGGCAGGCCCTCACATGCTGTTGGGGACAATTTACGATATGCAGAAAAAATTTGACCTTTCGGAGAAGCATTACAGAAAAGCGCTCGAAATCAATCCCCGCTTCGCTCCGGCAGCAAACAATCTCGCTTATCTGCTGGCCGAACATAAAAACGAGCTTAACGTGGCTCTGGGGTTTGCCCGGGAAGCAAGGAAACTGCTTCCCAACGATCCCGGTGTGATGGATACCCTCGGATGGATCTATTATAAAAAGGAGCTGTATGACGGTGCCATACTGGAACTTGAGGACAGTGCCAAAAAGCTCCCTGAAAATGCAACGGTGCGCTATCATCTCGGCATGGCCTATTACAAAAAAGGAGACAAAGACCGTGCCAGGGAAGAGTTGAAAAAGGCCCTTGAACTGAATAAAAATTTTGAAGGGGCAGACGAGGCAAAGAAAGTACTCTCTGAACTTTAAACATGGACGTGTCTGGTGTCAGCAATAATCAGTATCAGCGACTACTGCCGGAACATTGCGGACACTGCCGGAGAATAACTCCCGGACGGGGTTTGCAACCCCGTCCGGGACGCTTTGCCAGATGAATACTGCCGGGGTTTGCAATACTGCCGGAGAATAACTGCCGGAGAATAACTGCCGGACGGGGTTTGCAACCCCGTCCGGGACGCTTTGC
>JAOZLU010000019.1:24896-27949 GCA_029934695.1 Desulfobacterales bacterium
ACTGCCGGAGAATAACTGCCGGACGGGGTTTGCAACCCCGTCCGGGACGCTTTGACCGTTGCCAATCCAGGCCGAGCTATATGACCATACGAAGATCATGGCCCAGACTATGATATGCTGACACCAACACAGAACTTCAGACATCAAACACAGAAAAAACAATGAAATTCCTTTCATTTAAGATACTTATTTTATGCATACTGTTGCCGCCGGTTCTCTATATATTTTCCGTCCAATCCATAGAGAACCATCTTAAAGCCAAGTATGCAGGAGAAATTGAAGATATTTATATCGGTGACACACAGCCTTTGCTCAATGGGAGTGTCAGGCTGAAAAACGCCATAAATAAAAATACTGATAGCTATTTTCAAACCAAGAAACTGATAGCTTATGGCGTAAAGGTAAATGTAACGGTCATCACAAAGCAGGGTGCCATTTTATACCCTCCGATTTTTGAAGAAGGAGAAGATGACCTGCTGTCTGATCCTATGAAAATTGCCGCCGGCAACTACAAGCTTATGAATGAGGGGCTTGTGCTGGACGTTGAGGTGAATATTGATCATAACACTCCAATTTCATTGGCGATACTCAGTTTTTACATTTTGCTGTTTTTGCTTGTTCTCTATTGTTATTACAGGTCCGGTATCCGGAAGGCAAAGCAGGCAGATATGGAAAAAAGCAGAGAAATTGAACGGCTTCTGAAACTGGAAAAAGCTCACGCCGAAAGTCTGAAATCTTTGGAAAAGGATAGGAAAAGACTTTCAGCCGAGTCTGTAAGGATGAAAAAATCAATTGAAAATGAAAAGGTCAAGGCCAGCAGAAATGAAGATGAGATGATTGAGGAAATTGTCACCCTTGAAGAGGAAATCAATAAAAATATTGTTCTTCAGCAGGAACAGCAGGAGGAAATCAATACCTTAAAAGAAGAAATGACGCGTCTTGACAAGGGGGGATCCCGAAAAGACGGCCGGCAAAAAATAAGGGGTTCCGATGCCATAGGGAAACGGTTCAAAGTTCTCTATAAGAATATATCTGTCAACGACAGGGCTGTAAGCGGTTATATTGATATTGCAGAGGATTTGAAAATAAAGGGTGAGGAAATCATCCATCAGTTGAATGAAAACCCTGATCTTGTATCAATTAAACGGAAAGTCTTTGGGAAAAGAAGCAAGCATACAATTTTGGAGGTCATATTCGGATACAAAGGGCGTCTTTATTTTAACAAGGGAAAAGACGGCCGGATTGAGGTGCTTGCCATAGGCACAAAAAACAGCCAGACAAGGGACCTTGAGTTTTTAGATAATCTTACACTGTAACCTTGACAGCGAAAGGTTAAAAGTGAAAAGTTGAAAGTATCCCAGCAACTTAACTTTACTCTCTCACTTCCAACTTTTCACAATTTTTCACCTTCAATTTTCCCCCGTTTCCCCCATGCCAGAGCAGACAATAGTATGTATCATTCACCATTAACTGAAAAAGGGAGGTTTGCATGAAATTAAAACAGATCACCATATCAATTGAGAATGCGCCCGGTCGTTTGCTTGAAGTGACCAAAGCCCTAGGGGAGGCCGGAATCAACCTCAGGGCACTGAATCTGGTTGATACCGGATTGTACGGACAATTAAGGCTTCTTGTATCGGATGTGCCCGCAACCCGGCGTATCCTGATGGAAAGACACCTGCCTGCCCGCGTGGATAACGTGGTTGCCGCAGAGATTGAGGACAAGCCCGGAAGCCTCGTGAAAGTGCTGAAATGTCTCATGGATTCCAATATAAATGTGCTTTACACTTATGCTTTCGCAGGTGCGGCATCGGGGAATGCGGTGATGGTTTTTCGTTTCAGCGACAATGACAGAGCCGCTGAGGTGTTGCAGGAAAACGGTGTCAGACTGCTGGATGCCGATGCCTTTGGAATTCTTGACACAAACAACGCATAAAAATAGGGGGAGGATATTAAGATGAGTAAGAAATCGGAATTTGATCCCCGGTCATTCGCAGTGATAGGTGCTGGTCCGGTGGGGTGTATTGTTGCGGCTTTCCTCGCAAAAGGCGGATATGATGTGACGCTTTGCGATGTGGTGCCTGATCTGATCAAGCCTGCCACGGATCCCGGGATCATTATCGAGGGAGCAGAAAACCTTCAGCAGGCTGTCCCCAAAACATGCCTCAGTGTGGACGATCTCGCTGATCATGTCCCTGATGTGATTTTTCTGACCGTCAAAGCCAATGCCACGCCGCTGATTGCTTCAGCAATCGAAAGTTTTTACAAAGACGGGATGTATGTGATCAGTTGGCAAAACGGCATTGACACGGAACTGGAACTTGCCAATATTCTGGGGAAAAAAGCGGTCTTGCGGGGAGTGGTCAATTACGGATGCGGACTTGCGAAACCCGGTCATGTCCTCATGCCGTTCCACCACGCACCGCATTTTATTCAGGAACTTGACCCGGAATCAGGCCAGGCTGCCCAGGCCATTGCCCAGGCCCTGACCAAAAGCGGACTTGCCACCGAACGCACGGATAATATTATTTCCATGGTCTGGCGGAAATCCGTTATGAATGCCTCCTCAAACCCGGTGTGCGCTGTAACAGGCATGACACTGGCCCAGGCATTGAATGATCCCATTGTTTTTGAGGCGGTTGATGATCTGGCCAAAGAATGCATAAAAGTGGCCAGAGGCAATGAGATATCTCTGGGATGGGATTATTATCCCTACTGCATGAACTACATGAAGAGCGCAGGCCATCACAAACCTTCCATGCTCATGGATATCGAAGCAGGGCGCAGGACAGAAATTGACTATCTGAACGGCAAAGTCATTGAATACGGCCGGCAGGCCGGCGTACCGACTCCCTGCCACACTGCTATCAGGTCTTATGTGAAGGGACTGGAATCCAAATTTTAACAAAAATCGGTCTGAGTGTTTGAGGTATTTGATTGAATACCTGAGATTTATCACTCAAACACGGGCGTATTTACGATTTGAGGAAGTAAGCCGCCAAGGAGTGCTGAAATGAAATTTTAGCACATCAGCCCAAGGAGTGCTGAAATGA
>JAOZLU010000918.1 GCA_029934695.1 Desulfobacterales bacterium
GTATGATGCCTCTGAACTCGCCAAAAAGGTTGACGGGCATGATATCCGGAAAGAAGCTTTGGGACTCCAGAGTCTTTAAATCACACACTGAATTTATACCCCACCCCGGGCACAGTGACGATATATTGCGGATTTTCCGTATCCTTTTCTATCTTTTTTCTGAGTCGCTGGATATGCACATCCACGGTCCTGCTGTACTTGTAAAGCTGGGAATCTTTCCATATCTGGTTCATAATGTATTCACGGGAAAGCACCTCGTCAGGAAAAGAAACAAGAAGTTCCAGCAATCTGAACTCGGTCCGGGTCAGTTTCACCTTTTTTCCCCGGACAATCACCCTTCCGGATTTGTAATTCAGGGACAAATTTTTTGTGTCATACTGATTTCTGACCAGAGTTCTCTCATACCGTTTTAAGATAGTCCGGATTCTTGCTGAAAGTTCAAGAAAGCTGAAGGGCTTGACAACATAATCGTCGGCCCCGCACTCCAGCCCGAGTACCTTGTCAGAAATCTCGCTTCGGGATGTCAGTATAATGATAGGAATCTCTGATTCCCGCCTCATAATCTGACAGACCTTTATTCCATCCAGATCCGGCAGATTAAGATCAAGCAGGATCAGATCGGGTCGGCGTTTTTTTGCCGTATCAAGGCCGGTTCTGCCGTCAAAAGCACACAGAACTTCATATCCATCCAGTTCCAAGTTCCCCCTGATGGTTTCCGTAATATCCTTGTCATCATCTATGACCAGGATGGTTGCTCCGGCATTTACGGGCATTTCTGATTCAAACATTGATTCTGCCTTTCAGAGCTGTAAGCTCAAAGTTGCAAGTTTTTTTACAGCTTTGTTACATTTTTTACCTTATATCGTATTTACATCACTTTCCCCTTCTGGTAAACATAAAATTACAAGTTTGAGGGAAAGACCGGACAGCCCGGATATTCATTCCTGAAAATCACCTTAAAAGCTATATGCTCGTGATCGTCAACCAAAATAAAACAGAGGTTGAAAGTGAAAAACTGAAACTTAAAAGGCTGGAGAGACTTTTCTCTTTTCACTTTCAACTTTTTCCACTTTCAACTCTGAAGAAAAAACAATAATGAATTCAAAGCACATTTCAAACAGAGAATCTGTCTGGGGCCATCCTGTTTATGCCCAGTTCCGGGAAGAGATTGACCCATTCAGGGACTGTCAGTATTTCCGGCCTTTGAACAAGGCTTATGACGGCGACAACACCTTCTGGTCCGTTCCCTCACCCGAACCCGATCTGGATGATGAGTTCTGGGAACTGGTTCACAGCCATCTGGACAATGAAAACGTCCGAAAGGCTGCGTCCTGCCTGGCTCAGGCGATCTCACGCTGGGAGCCTGACGGCAGCAAGCTGGTCTTTGCAGCCATCCTCAGAGCAGGTGTCCCCATTGCGGACTGGCTCTGCCGCCTGCATTCTGGATCTGTTGCCGTTTCCCTGTCCCTGTTTGTGGGACTGGGCATAGATCAGGCAGCGGTAAAATTGCTCAGGGAAACATATCCTGACCGGAAAATTGTCTTTACAGACGGTTGGACAGGCCGGGGAGGCGTGGCCCGGGAAATTGCAAAGTTGGGCGCAGGGCCTCTCGCTGTCCTCAATGATCCCTGGGGATGGGCAGACTTTTCAGGCTGCCAGGAGGATATATTCTGCCCGACAGCCTGTTTTACCGGCGCGGCCACACTGGGGTTTTCCAGAACATTCTATGTGGATTCTGAAAGTCTCTTTGCGGCCTATCTTTTTCCTGAGAAATATTGTCGGTATGACCTGGTGAAGGCCTGGCAGTCGCTTTGCGCGCCGGTTCCGGTGACCTGCCGGGAGCCGGTCAGAAAATGTTTTTTTAAGAAAACAGATTTAAGGCTTCACAGCAATGAGGTCTGCCGTGCCTTAATCAATGCCGATCCTGACAATATCTGCTTTTTCGACGATTCTGTTTATGTAAGGGAGCATTACCCGCTTCTGCTTGCTCTGGCAGAACGTCGGAAGGTAAAGATGGTTTACGATGCCAGATTTCTGGAAAATTATAAAACCCGCGTTGCATGTTCGTTTGGAAAAAACGG
>JAOZLU010000310.1 GCA_029934695.1 Desulfobacterales bacterium
AAGTGCAAAAAAACGCTTCGCTTAATTTTTGCACTCCGGATGAAGCCTTGTGGCGACTTGTGCCGGACGGGGTTTGCAACCCCGTCCGGCGAAGTGAAATGTTCATTGCCTTCCGAGGTGTTGTGGAGATGGCGGGGGATATGTCAATCCCCGGCGAGTTTCTTCAGGATGAAGATCACCTCCCCAAGCCCGATCCGCCCGTCACCGTCCAGAGCGGGGACTGCCGGATTTGTCAGTATCGGACCTGTGCCTGTCAGTATCTGAAGGGCTGTGACCGCATCAGCCAGGTCGGTCTTTCCATCCCTGTTCACATCGCATTCCGGGCCGGCCTTCTCCACAGTCTGAATCACTGCGGTCTGCTGGGTGAGGGCATGAATATCCTTGGTGTCAATGGCATATATGGCGATGTAATATGTGCCTTTCACGGCAAATCCGTCATATACACCTTCGTATATGCCGTCCCCGTCAGCATCCTCCAGTTCCACTTCCGGAAGTCCGAGAATCGGCGTGTCCGGAGAGGCCGTGACAGGCCCCGGGGGCGTTAGTACGGCCCATATCCGTGTGATGCGGTTTTCGGTCCTTAGCGGTCCGGCCCATATTTCTGCGGATGTCTCTCCGTTAAGAGTCTGCTCATCGCACACATCCTCAATCAGCGGGATGTCCGAGGCCGGCTGGTATCCCCTGCCGATGAAGATGACGCTCGCCGCCTTCCGGTCCTCATACTCGTTTCCGAGACCGTTTCCGTCCGCGTCTAACAGAGGGGTCTGAAAACGGTCCATCATATCTTTGGCAAAGAAGAAAGCGTCGGTCAGCTTCGCACCGTAATAAATATGCGCCCAGAACTGGAATGAGAAGGAAAGCCCGCCTGACATTCTCCCCGCGGGCATGAACAGGGCCGGCTCGTCCGACGCGCTGGTGATGACGATCCGCTCCTTTCCGGAGGGCGGTCCCATCAGGGGCGAGAGGCAGACATCTCGGTCACGCTCACCGCATATAAACGTCCCGGACTGACAAGCGTCGTAAATCAGGATCACTCTCCCCTCCATGGTCTCCTGAAGCTCGTCCAGCCACAAATCAAGTTCCCCCGCAGTGATTGTCTCATCAGGGTTCACCCGGAAGCTCCGGTCACCACCATGATCCGTCAGATAGAGAAGAAGCGTGTGGGCCGGGGCTTCAAGATCACGGGCCCAGACGCGGATCGCGTCGGAAAGACCGCTGTATGTGGCGGGTCCGTCAACATTGCCGTACATGCCGTCCACCTGAAAATCGGCATCCGACGTGAGGTAGCAGACATTCTCCCGGGTGTGGCCCTGGTAGAGAAGGGCTCGGTACGCGTAGTTGGCACATGCCTGGGTGGCATCCCAGAGACTGTTTCTGTAACCTCCGGAAGACGGGCCGCCCCCGGCCAGGATGATTGCCTTTGAGGTGCGGGTGACTTGGGAAAAGGTGACTGCGCCTCTCATCTCATGCCGTTCTGTCCCATTAAACAGGTTCAGCGTATAGTGTCCTGCGATCTCCGGGCCAGGGAGGGTGAGAGAAATCGTGGTCTCTGTCACTGTATCCGGTATGATCTCCACGGGCACAGGCGTGACAGCCACGCCTTTTTTGCCATTTGCAATATATGCCCTGCCTCCGGCAATTGCGATATCGTTGGCCTCTCCCGAGGTGTCTATGAATCCGAGCAGCACAGGATCCTGAGGCACGCTGATATCCAAGACTTTTATGCCGCCCGAAATGTCCGCCATATAGATACTGTTCCCGGCAACGGTTATTCCGAGTGCGCCAGTTCCATGAACATCGGACACGTTCACAGAATTGACGATGACCGGATGGTGCGGATCACTCAGGTCAAGAATCTGCAAGTCATCGGACACCCCGTCGCCATTTGTCACATAAGCGGTCTCTCCGACAATTTTTATCTGAAACGGGGTGAGGGTCTCCATTGTTCCGACTGGCAGGGGAGCAGAGGGATCGCTGATGTCAATGATCCTCAAACCGTCGTTTCCGGCCGCCACATAAGCTGTGTCTCCGGCAACTGCCACGTTGATCGCCATGTAGCCGGTGTCACAAGAGCCGATGATCTCCGCTTGATAGGGGTCTGTGATGTTGATGATCTGCAACCCTCCTTCCAGGTCCGCCACATAGGCAAACTGATCTTTCAGGGTGATGCCGTATGCTCTGCCCGGGGTGTTCACCGCGTTGATCCGCGTCGGATTGGCGGGATCACTGACGGCGATGATCTGCACACCGGCCTCAGCGTCCGTCACATAGAGAATGTTCTCTTTCACGGCCAGTTGGGACGCGTTCCCCAGTGTGTCCACAGAAGCGATGATCTCCGGCGCGGAGGGATCGCTGATGTTTATGACCTGCAATCCGCTGTATCCGTCGGCCACATACACAGTCTCTCCGTCGAGGAGGATCCCCACCGCCTGATCCCCAGTCTCCACAGCGCCGATCACCGGGGGAACCTCCGGCTCGCCGATGTCGATGATCTGCAATCCCGCGGCACCGTCCGCCACATAAGCGATATGATTGATGACAGTCACTCCCCATAAGGCCACCCCGGGCGTGTCAACGGTTCCGACAATCACCGGGTCGTACGGATTCGCCGCGTCGATGATTTGCAGGCCTGTGCCGCCGTCGGTGACATACACTGTGTCGCCGGCCACACACACGCCGGCCGCGTCCCCCGGGGTCTCCAGTGTTGAGAGCAGCTCGGGCGATGACGGATCAGTCACATCTATGATCTGCAAATGACTTCTCGACCCTGTCGAAAAATAGTCCTTCACATTTGCCATGTATGCTTTGTCATCTGAGACGGCCACGCTGTGGGCAAAGGGATCCGCTGCCACGGTTCCCAACATCTCAGGGGCTGAGGAATCGCTGATGTCTATCACCTGCAAACCAGCAGATCCCATAGCCAGATAGGCCATGTTCCCTTCCACCACAATGTCATACGCGTAATCCCAAAAAAACAGGGAGGTGATCACCTCTGGTTTCGAGGGTGTGCTGACATCCACGATCACCAAGCCCTCGCCATCCTCCACGATGTATGCGATGCCCGCGTCTGTCACGGCGATGCCCTGGGCCGGACCCGGCATTGCCACGGAAGTGACTGGTTTGGGAGCGTAAGGATTGCTTATGTTTATGATCTCCAAGGTGCCGGATTCATCAGCAATATACGCGATACCTCGTGAGATCGCCATCCTGTTGGCCCAACCCGGGGTGCTGACGGAGCTGATCAGCACAGGATTTGCGGAATCGCTTATGTCAATGATATGGAGACCCATGTTTCCCGCCACATAAGCGTAGTTGCCGGACACGCTGACATCCCATGCCTCCCCTTCAATTTCAAGAGCACCGAGAATCGCCCGTTTGCGTCCGGTGTCCAGATACATGGAGACTCGGGTGGTCGCATCAAACCCGGTCCCTGTCAGGGTCACTGACAAATTCCTGTTCGTCTCGCCCAAAGTGGGATAGACCGAGGTGAATGACAGGCCCTCATCAATCATATCCGGATGAATGTCGAGACTGCAAAAGGTATTTGTCTCAAACGGAACCGTCTCTGTCAGGGAGACTGCCTTGTCTGTTTCGGGATACCAGATTTTAAAAGAAATCTCTTCTCCTTCTGCATCCGACACCACCGGCAGATGATAGGGAGATCCCATGATGATCTCCGTGATGCCCCGGCAGTCGCTCTCCCCGCCCGGGCCGAACGCGGCGATCAGGCTCGGCTCCGGAATGAACGAGGAGCCGGAGACCATCATCGCCAATGTTCCTGTGACAGGTACCCATCCGGAATCATCATCCGCCAATACGGGATTCACGCAGGGGAAAAGTATGAACTCGGATATGAAAATCAGACATAAGACGCAAGTGGTATGAATACGCATGAGCATACTCCTTTTTTTGTAAACGTGAAATATCGCAGTTTACGATCCGAATGATCTGCATGGACCAGCGATGTTCACGCCAGATAAATAATATAGGAAAATGCAGCGTGCAGCGAAGCAATATCCATTTTCAGTGGTCAGATATCGGAGATCACCAACTTCCGAAGTCCGGCTCCATCTGGATATCCAGTACCGTGGTTTCCAACGGGCGGACCGTCACTTCTGTGGTAAAGACTTTATATCCGGGGGCATAAGCTGTCAGCGTATAGGGGAGCGACGGGTCCGAGGGATGAAAATAGATGCAGTAGTCCCGCAGGCAGTAGAAATAGCAGTGGCAGTAGTTGCTGATCGCTGATCGGCCCGCGCTGGTTCTGATGACCGCATTTCTGATCCTTTTGGTAAAATAGGTCGCAGATGCCAATATCTCAGATTCATGCCCGGCGGTCTCGGATGATCCGCTTACCTCTCTCACCGCATGGAGAAACTCATCCTCTGCCGTATAATTCCAGTCTTTCATGCCCTCCAATCCGCGCATGAGATCATCCGGCAGGCCAGCCTCCGCGAGATGGTCCAAGGTGCTCCGGGTGAGCCGGAAACGCTTTGAGCGGATGTCATATACATAGCCGATAATATCCCCTGGAAATCCGGGAGCCTCTGCATTGCTTATGGTCAGGCTGTATGTCACATCCTCCCCGAAAACCTCTGGATCACGATGTCTTGCCCTGACATAATAGATGCCGTCCTCGGGGCATTTTTCCCACTTCATCTGCTCGCTTTCCCCTTCGATGCCATCGTCCTTTGTTTTCAGGATGGTCTCTCCGCCGGTGTCATAAAGCTCAAGGATCACGTCGCACAGATTCCCCTCCTGAATATCCGCTGTAATCGCATAGTCTTTCCCTTCAAGGCCGTAAAACATCATCCAGTCCTCATCTCCGGCATCATGAAAATTATGCTGCTGGACAGGGCTCCCATTATTTTCGTCTGCATTGTCGTTTACCAGGATGATGCTGGCCTGGGTGAGATGGTCATCCGCCTCATAAGCGTCATACCCTTGGGGGAGAGTCATGAGCTGGGCGGCCCACTGCAGCACACGGATGATCTCCCTGATTCCGATTTTCGTGACTGCCGCTGTATCCGCATCTGTTCCGGCCATGATGTTCAGTCCGATCAGCGCGTCGGAGAGGTCAGTTGTGCAATCCCCGTTGAAATCAAGTTCGGGCATTCTGTAGGTGTCTGCCGGTGTTGCATCGGCGAATGGTGTATGCAGAGAATATACACATATCAGGATAATTTTCAGTAAGTTGGATGCATTTGTGTCTCTTTTTCTCATTGTCAGTCTCCCAATTATTTTTATTTCGACGCTTCGACAAGCTCAGCGAACGATGGCCGTGCCTTGAGCTTGTCGAAGGGAGGGGCAAAAAACCGCTTCGCTTAATTTTTGCACTCCGGACTATCTTTTTGTTGCAAAAAATCGCTTCGCTTAATTTTTGCACTCCGGACCTCTTTCAATGCCTGATGCCGCTGACCCGCGTCGAGCAGATGTTTTATGGTCACGGGTGAGTTCACGTTCACGTTCAAGGATAAAAAATGACAGAGAGATAAACCTTATGTTCATCCACATTCTGGGAGAACTCAAGGTTTTCAAGCATATATCTTCCCACGTCATCGCCAAAGCGATACTGGTATGCGATATCTATGGAAAACCGGTCGTTCAGCGTGAATCCTGATCCGAGGCTGAAACCTAAGAAGTCATCCGTGCCGGATTGAGCAGGCGCGGGATCATAGAATATTCCGCCTCTTATGGGGATGATATACCCCTTTTTTTTATTCGTAAGGCGATATTCGGCCCCGAGTCTGACCTGATGCGTGGGGCTGATATCTGATTCGCTCATAAGCTTTCCGGTGAGCGGGCTTCTCTCAGTCCCGTTCTCCTCCCGGTAAAGGAAATCATCCCATTCGGTTCGGTAAATGTCGGCTGACATGAAAAAGTGGTCTGAAAACTTGTAAACCAGGCCGAGGCCATAAGACATCGGCATCCGGATCTCGTCATTCCGGGCATCTTCCTCGGAGAAGATGATATCCTCAGGCTCAGACTTGTAAGTCTGGATTTCCCGGGACACATACCTCACATCCGCCCTGAACGGTGTCTTCAGAACCGCTCCGAGAGAGAGCTTGTGGCTGACATACCAGAGAACGCCGATATTGGCGTTAAATCCGCTGAAAGAATGGGTTTCCTTCCGATCAAAACGGAACAGCGGCATGTCTCCCGCAGTGGAAGTTGTGCTGTATCTGTTTTCCCACCGGTTATGGCTCAGATCATCCTCCCAGAGATTCAGGGTGATGCCCACAGAGAGGTCGGGGATCACCTGGACGCAGTAGGAGAGGCCGAGCGCGGAGAGGCTTCCGGTCTGCTGGAAATTCCAATGGTCCTCAATTCCCGTCAGAGGCTTGTCAAACGTGAATGCCCACTCCCGATCCATGTCGTACAGTTGCTGATAGGTGAGCGACACCACCATGTTCCGGTCAAAAAGTCCGAACGGACAGACTGCGCTCAGGTAATTGATGCTGTCCGGCTCTGACACGCTGTGGGAGCCGTCTGCACCGGGGTTCGTTCCAAAGCGGATCGCCTCTTCCCGATGAAATCCGGACGCGACAATTGAAAACTCAGGCAATGTCAGATGGATCAGCCCCCCGGGATTCCATGATGCCGCGGTCGCGTCATCGGCCACGGCGATGAACGCGCCTCCCATGCCGATGGCTCTCGCACCCGACCCCACCAGATTGAATGAAGAGGGAATTTCAAGTACCGAGGCACCCAAAGACAGGGGGATGCTTACCGCGATACATATCAGTGCCGTGAAAAACAGTCTGATGAAAGTGTCCATTTTCTTGGTTCTGCCTCCTTGATTTTTAACGATTGGTTTGACTGTCGCAACGGGATTCAGAAAATCCAAAAACAGTCACCAAGCCCCGAAATCTTTCAGACTCATCCCGGCAATATCTGTTATAAACGGAGTGCAAAAATGGATTTACTCAGAACATGATTACCGCAGCTGAATTTTTGCTTTCCGAAAGTGTGGCGTTCATCCATCCCCACCTGCTACATGGATTAATGATAAGCTCCCCCTTTGTAAGTGCTGTCGCAAGGCAGATGAAACAGATGGAGCCATCGGAAAAATGGTATGGCTGCATGGGATAATCCGAGCCGTTCTGTCCGGCGAAGCAAGACAGTCTATTTATAAACCGTACCTCGATAATGGGCTTTGAAAATAAAAATCTGTTCATCTTTGTATTTAAAAAGAATCCTCATCTTCCCTATTCTGAGACGAAACTCGTTCGGATATGGTAACAGCCTTTTTATATCCAAACTGCTGAATCCCTCTTTTACAAGCATGTTTATTGCTGATTTAACAGCCTTTCTCCGTTTCTCCGGCAATGATTTGATAAATTTGTTGGCCTGTCTGCTGATTCTGAGAGTTCCGTTCTGAGCTACCATTCCTTCATAGCCTCCGGCAAATCCAAAGCCTCACCCTTCTCCAACTCCTCAAAAGCCTGCTTTCTGTCCCGTTCATCTTCTAAGCTCAGAAATTCAGCATCATAAATCCATTTGTCAAAAGCTTCTGTATTGATAATGGCCTTGTTTTTGCTGTGAAAATTTACAAAAAAAGGCATCTTCTCTATAAGCGAAGTATTTTGTTCCATCTGATTTATCTCCTCTGTAAATCCTGATTTGTTCTTGTCCGAAACATGCCCTTGCCGGACGGATTGCTGATGTCTGTCAGATTTAAAAGATGCATTGGTTCTCTGAGCGTCAGGTCGATATCCTTCGTGGTTCTGGCCTCTCTCATTCTTAGCTCCATGGCATAACCACCTTTGAGAACCCACTGAATTTGCCCGCCATGAACAACGCGTGCAAGAAGGCGGTCAAAAGCAACCATGCGGCGGAGTCGCTGCATATCGGTTTGTTCGTTGTCGGCAGTTTGTCTGAGCCGTGCTTCCAAAGCCATCCGAAAAGCCTTCGCTGTCGCATATTTTCCTGGGGAATTCATATTTTAATCTTATCAATGAAAGTCCTGAACACAGGGTTTTTCTGTCTGTACTTTTCAAGAGTCCGTTTTGTGATCACACCCTGTCTCACTGCTTCGGAAATTGCCTGTCTCAGCAAATCATCAGAGAGGGTGCCGTCATTAATTA
>JAOZLU010000311.1 GCA_029934695.1 Desulfobacterales bacterium
TGCCGGACGGGACGGGGTTATGTGCCGGACGGGACGGGGTTATGTGCCGGACGGGACGGGGTTATGTGCCGGACGGGGTTTGCAACCCCGTCCGCAATGTTTTGCATATCCACGAAAGCAAAGGTTTCGGACGGGGTTGCAAACCGTGCGGAACTCGCCCTGTGCGGAACAACCTTATACGGATGTCTGGTGGGTTACGCTTCGCTTCACCCACCCTACATTCCGGATATTCTGGGTTTAAGAAGAACAGAAATGAAAAACACCGCCCCTCCGACCAGAATGATCGTCGCGCCTGATGTCAGATCAAAAGTATAAGAAAGCCAAAGCCCGACCAGCGTAAACGACGCACTCAGTGCGGTGGAAATAAGCATCATCTTAAAGAGGGATTTTGAATATGTTTCTGCGATATAGGGAGGGATGGTCAGCAGGGCAATGACGAGAATCAGGCCCACCACGCGAATAATCATCACCACAGACAGGGCGATCATGCCCAGAAGCAGAAAATAGAGAAACCTCACCGGAACGCCCTTCACCTGTGCAAAGGCTTCGTCATAAGACATGGCCAGAAGATCATGGTAAAAATATCCCACGAGGAGGAGAATCACGATGTTCAGCACGAGCATCAGCCAAAGATCGGATGTGGGAACCGTGAGAATGCTGCCAAAGAGATAACTCATCAGATCCACATTATATCCCGGGGTCAGGTCCAGAAGGATCACGCCTGTGGCCATGCCGATGGCCCAGAGTACGCCGATGACAGTATCAGCTCTGTGTCTGGCCTTTAAGGTCACCGCGGCCATTATCATCGAAACCAGGAGCGAAAATCCCAGTGTGCCGACCATGTAGGGCAGACCGAAGAAAAAGGCAAAACCGATCCCCCCGTAAGCTGCATGGGCAATTCCGCCGGAGACAAACACGATCCGGTTGACGACAACATAAGTTCCGATCACGCCGCAGGTCAGACTGACAAAAAGTCCGGCCAGCAGCGCATTTCTCATGAATTCAAACTCAAGTGCTTCCAGCATATCAGAAATCCTCGTGATTCCGCAACACCCGATGGGGCAGTTTCCCATGAGTGACAAGTTCCACAGGGCAGCAGTGCATATCAAGCATTTCTTCGGTGATTTCGGCAGAATTGTGGTAATGAACGGCCTGATTCACACATGCCACAGAGCTGACGTAACTGGAAACAATCATCAGATCGTGGCTGACCATGAGAATCGTCGTTGTTTCATTAAGTCGTCTCAGAAGATTATAAAACTCGGTCTGCCCTTTTGTATCAATGCTTGCGGTCGGTTCATCCAGAAAGAGAATCTCCGGTTCATTCACAATTGCCCTTGCGATGAACACCTTTTGCCGCTGTCCGCCGGAAAGTTCCCCGATACGGCGGTCACGGAATTCCGACATGCCGAGTCGCTCCAAGGTCTCTTCCGCGGCAGCCCTGTCATTTTTTGAATACCCGGCCCAGCCTTTGCCAGATTTCAGCGTTCCCATGAGCGTCACATCCATGGCCGATATGGGAAAGTTTTTATTGAAACCGATCTCCTGGGGCACATAACCGATACGATGTGCGGCCTGCCCTGGAGATTTTCCAAAAATACGAATCGTCCCCTGATCCGGCCGGAGCAGACCAAGCAGCAGCTTGAGCAAGGTGGTCTTGCCGCCCCCGTTGGGACCTATAATTGCTGTGAATTCCCTGGCATCAAGCATAAGATTCACCGCTTTCAGGGCTGTGTGTCCGTTAAAGGAAAACCAGAGGTTTCTGACTTCTATAATGGGTGAACTCATCAATGGCCTCACTTCAGTGCCGCCTTGAATTTTGCAGCCACCTGCCGCAGATTTTCAGCCCAGTTTCCGGCAAGCGGATCCGCAAGAGTGATTTGCCCGCGGATGGCTTTTGCAATGACCCCTGCTTTTTTTGTGGAAAACTGGGGCTGAACAAAAATAACCCTGATGTCATGTTTTCTGGCATATTTGATCAGATACCCAAGTTCCGCAGGCTTGGGGCTTTTTCCTTCGATTTCAACCGGAACCTGCGTAAGTCCGTAAGCCTGTGCGAAATATCCATACGCAGGATGAAAGACCATGAACTGAAGCCCCTCCCCTTTTTCCGCAAATATTTCCCTGATTTCAGCATCAAGCGCATCAATTTCTTTCCTGAAATTCCTGTGGTTCGTCTCATACAGAGGACGATGAGTCGGATCAACCTCAATCAGTGATTTGAGGATGTTGTCCGCCTGAATTCTGACCAAAGGCGGGGAAAGCCATATATGAGGATCCAAAATCCCGTGATGATGTTCTTCTTCTTTGTCATGAACGTCTTCTTCATGGTGATGGGACTTCATGGGAATTTTTTTAATCCCCTCCTCAGTGTGAGCAATAAGCATCTCAGGATTGACAGAGGCAATCTTTTTCAGCCATGTTTTTTCAAACGGCACACCCACCGCATAATAGATTATGGTTTTGGAAAGCCCGATCATCTGCCGGGGTCTGGGTTCATAGTTCGCGGGATTTGCTCCGGGTTCGACCATTACCGAAACATCCACAAGCTTGCCCCCTATTTTTTCCACAAAATATTTTTGTGGGACAATGCTCACATAAACCGGAATTGCCCCGGATGCAACGGCCGTTGACACACAGCCGATATATATAAAAAATAAAACCATTGCCATTTTGAATTGCATCATAAAAGTATCCTCCCGCTGTCAAAATGTAATTTTCGACATTCCTCAATTATTATCAACAATCTGAAATATGCAACTCATTTGCTCAAAAGTCAAGAAAATATCAATCCATTTTAATGATGAAATCTATTATTATTTCTATTGTTTCGACATGCTCAAGAAGACCTCAGAGGTCTGAAAGCTGTCATTCCTGGCCGGGTTTTCAGGATAGCCCTCATTTCCCCAATGGAAGATGTTTTGTTTTTATTTAAGTATGTTAACAACAATCAAGTGGGAATATATTTGCTTTTTCCATTTGATACAATCCAGAACATTCAGGTCAAATTTTTAAAAAAATATCAAGTTGATTTCATTTTGTCAACACCATTAATTGATTTATTTCTGACTCTAACGGATTTTGTGGTTGCATAAGATTTCAGACAGCTGCAATCCTGAAAGCCGGTCTGAAGGACAGCCTTCACAAACCGCGGATGAGTCCGCGCGCGGCAGACAGGCATCTGAGTTCATCTGCGGTTCCTCATATGCAAACACCTGAAAATATATGGCCAAGTACTTATTGACAAACACACTGACATTTTGCTATATTTTTATGGATATTAAGAAAATGATTTTCTCAGATTCCAGAAGAAAAGGAAAATGAAAAGTGAGACCGAACCCGAAAACTCATGATGCCTGTTCAAGTGGCTGATCGCCTCATATATGTACTATTTCAGGAAAATTTAACCAATGGAACAAAAAAATGTTTCTTTTCTGAAACAAATTCAATACATCGGCAAATACCTCCGTCCGCACAAACAGATTCTCATTTTCTCTTTTCTGCTCAGTGCGGTCAGCACGGCCCTGGGAATGATTCAGCCCTATTTTGCCAAAATACTGATAGACAGAGTTTTCACAGATCGTTGCATTTCACCTGAGTTCAGAAGGCGATGTCACGGAGGATGGTGATTTCAGAGATGCCATCGGTCATGGAACGGCCATTGCCGGAATTATCAGGGAGAAGGTTCCTTTTGCCCGGATATATGCGGTGAAAATATTTCTTATAGAACTGAACGCACCTGTGTCCCTGCTCCTCGCTGCCCTGGAATGGGCCATTGACAAGAATATTAAAATCATCCACCTGAGCCTCGGCATTGTGCGTGAGGAATACAGAAGCGAGTTGGAGAGGCTGTGTCAGTATGCGTCTGACAAGGGGATCATGATACTGGCCGCGGCAAGATCGCCGGAAGACCTGGTTTATCCCGCTGTTTTTGATACGGTTATCGGCGTCTGCCGGGATCACGGATGTGATGAAACGTCTATCTGTTATTACCCCGAAAGCAGGGTGGAGTTCGGAGCTTACGGCCAGCCCAGGGCAATCCCGGGACTGCCCCAGGAGAAAAACTTCCGCGGGAACAGTTTTGCCGTGGCCCATATCACAGCCAGGGTCGCACAGCTTCTGGAGAGGAACCCCGATGCAGAGCCGTTGCAGGTAAGGGAAATGCTGATAAAAATGGCTGGTAAGCACTCGTAACAGAGGTGCTGTCCCGTTCAGGAGAGCGAAATATGCCTTTAATAAAAGTTGATAATGAAAATATCTTTTTTTCCTTTAACAAATCAGAAAGCGATCAGAACCTGCTTCTCATTCACGGATCAGGCGGCGACCACACCCACTGGCCCGAAAAACTGAGAAATCTCGCCGGTGTCAATGTCTATGCCATTGATCTTCCGGGGCATGGCCAGTCCGGCGGGCATGGCCGTAGAAGTGTTGACGATTATGCGGATGTCACAGAGGCTTTTGTCTCTGCGATGAATCTGAGCAATGTCACGCTGGCGGGCCATTCTCTCGGGGGCGCAATTGTTCAGTGCCTTGCCCTTCGTCATCCTGAATGGCTTGTCCGCATTATTCTTGTGGGAACAGGTGCCCGCTTGCGTGTTGCGCCTGCAATTCTTGACGGACTCTTATCTGATTTTAAAACCACAGTTGACCTTGTCTGCGACGATGCCTTTGGTCCGACCGCCTGGGAATCCCTGATTCAGGCTGGGCGGAAAGGCTTTCTGAAAACTGGTCCGGAGGTGATTCACGGTGATTACATGGCCTGTGATCAATTTGACATCATGGAAAGGATTGGTGAAATTGCCTTTCCAACCCTTGTTGTCTGCGGTACCGCAGACAAGCTTACGCCCGTAAAGTACAGCAAATATCTTTGCAGCCACATTTCAGGGGCGGAAATTGCGGTCATTGAAGACGGCGGGCATATAATGGGCCTGGAAAAGCCTGATGAATTCACTGGGATGATCAGCAGATTTTTGAAGGGCCATAAAGATTTCGGATAAGAAGTTTTGCCGGGCGGGGTTTGCAAAGAATAACCCATAAACGTAGGCAATTCACCGCCATCTACACGAATTAGGGATAAGAAAGGATTTTCTGTCCTGTAGGGACAACTGAAAATAGCCCGGCAATTCATTGCCGGGGACCGGTTCCCAAAATTGTTTTTTGTCCTGTAGGGACAACTGAAAATAGTCCGCTAATTCACCGCCATCTACACGGATTAGGGATAAGAAAGGATTTTCTGTCCTGTAGGGACAACTGAAAATAGCCTGGCAAAGGAGAAGGAGACAAATGGGAGCGGGTTTTTGTTGTAAGGTCTCCGGGTATGCGGAACAGATGGGAAAAGGCATGGAGAGACGCCTGAAAAATACGGAAGAGAAGCTCCTCGCCCTGACTCCGCCGAGAGGAAGAGGAAAGAGGCAGATAACGGATGAGGCAGACCTGAGAAAGAAGGCGGAAGGCATTCTGAAAAAACACAGAGTCACAGGACTGCTCAGGTATGAGTATGAGAAGGAGGCTGAGAGAAGGACAAAATATGTCGGCAGGGGAAGAGGACCCGCAGACCGTGAGAAAGAGACTGCCGTAAGAGTGCGGTATCAGATAGCGAGCTTGGCTTTATCGCGGACTCATCCGCGTTCATCTGCGGTCTGTGAAAGCTGTTTTCCCGGGAAAAAATCCCGGAAAACTTTTGGCCGGGTACTTATTACTCAGATGAAAAAAACCGTCCGGAAAATGTCAGCTCATAGTTCCGCCTTTAGGTGACCAGTACGGAACTGCGAACTGCTCAGACCAAACCGCCTAAAGCCGGAACTACGAACTGCTCACTGGTTTTTATTACTTTTTAGCATCAAGGGCCTGTTGCAATTTCTCTCCCAAGGAACCCAGAGATGCTGTTTTTGTATCTTTTGTATATTTTTTCCAGCTGCCTTCATCCACCGAGTCCCCGGGACCAAGCGTTATTTTTCGGTCATTCGGGTGTATTTCTTCAACAAAGATCGTTATGGCCTCGCCTTCCTTCAGTTTTTCGATCAGAGAAGGTTTATGAAATTTGCTTATTTTCGATTTCGGAAGAAGCCCTGTGATGCCCGGCTCCAATGTGATAAAATAGCCGAATTTTTCCTTTTTCTCTATGGTTCCCTCCACGGCCTGGCCGATCCTGTATTTTTCCTTCACACCGACCCAGGGATCTCCTTCGGCATCCCTTATGCTCAGAGAGATTCTCCTGTTTTCGATCTTAATATCCTTTATCATGACATCAATGGTTTCACCCACCTTTACAATATCTTCAGACTTCAGCACCCGCTTCTTGTAGCTCATCTGACTGATATGCACCAGTCCCTCAATTCCGGGGGCGATCTCCACAAACGCGCCGAAATCCGCACACCGCGTCACCTTTCCCTTGACCTTTTCACCGACGTGAAACCGATCTTCATCACTGTCCCATGGATCACCGGTAAGCTGTTTGATGGAAAGAGAGATTTTCAACTGGCCCGGTTTTTTGCCCGGCTCAATCCCCGTCAGTTTGACCGTGGCCGTATCCCCCTGACTGAATACCTCACCCGGGTTTTCGACTCTTGACCAGCCCAGTTCTGAAACGTGGACCATTCCCTCAATTCCCGGGAAAATCTCCATAAAAACGCCATAGGGCATGATGCTTGTCACTTTGCCTTCCAGTACAGACCCGACGGACACATCTTCCAAAAACTTCTTCTGTGCCTTTTTCTGCTCTCTCTCAATCAATGTCCGTCTTGAAACGATAATGTTTTTACCCTTTTCCTCAAACCGTGCAATAATGAAAGGAAAAACCTGTCCCACATAATCTTCAGGGGTTTTGACAAATTTCGCGTCAATCTGGCTGACCGGACAGAAAGCTGTTCTCTGCATCATTTCAACATGAAAGCCGCCCTTGCATTGTTCTGTGACCTTCCCTTCCACAGGTACGCCGCTTTCAAAAGCTTCCTGCAGTAGATTAAGCCCCCCGACACCTGAAAGTGCCTTGGAAAGCCGGATTTCATTTTCATTCAACGATATGATATACAGGTCCAGGACATCACCGATGTTGTGAGGCAGTTCCCCGTTTTCATCAAGCAGATCTGTCTTGTCAACAGCACCGTCAATTTTGGTCCCGGTATTCACAAAAACGGTGTCCTTTCCAATGGAAATGATTTCCCCTTTGACCTTATCCCCAATCCGGACATCCTCGTTCTCTCCGGGACTGTAAGAGTCCAGAAGATCGGCAAAGCTCTCAACACCGTCTCCGGTGCTTCCTTTTTGGAAATAAGACCCGATAGCATCGGCAAAGCCTTTTGGATGGCCATCATTTTTTTCATCAAACTGATCTGACATAATTGTTTTGCTCCCGAAAAAATTATAAGAAGAGTGTAACCAAAATAAAGCAGTTTCAGAGCTGAAAGTGAAAAGTCTCTCCGGCTTTCAGCTTTCAGTTTTTCAACTTTTGTTTCATATTCCCACCCTTAAAGCAGGTTACTTACAGGACTCGTCAGTCATAAGTTCTCGTAACATACTGAAATCATTAATAGCTGAAAAACGGGGCTGAAATGATCTGTATCAATCATTTCAGCCTGTTACAGGAATGATCTTCAGAACTTCCAGAGAACTTATGACTGACGAGTACAGGATAGGGCCTCTTTTTTCCTGCCGCCTGTACCGTCGCGCCAACTCGCTGATGAAAAGGCGCTACTCTGCAAATTATGATAAAATAAAATTCATTGCAAAATTTTTTAAAACAGTATTCCCGCGTTTATGTGAAAGAAGGCAGATTCCAGAAATCAGAAAAAGCCGGAACACTCTGATTCTGTCCTCTGCTGCCTCCTGTCAGTGGTATGGCAGTTCTGATTTTGCAACTGTTATTACAAAAAATGCGTTTATTTTGACAGATAGGGGGGGGAATCGCAAGCATTTTTTTCAAAATGAAGATGACCCACTACATTTTTCTTGCACTTTCAGTTCCTTATTTGTATAAATTGCTACAGACTTCAGCAAAGAAATTGTCCGGAGTGCAAGCCTGGGGTGATGAATATGTTGTCGATGCTCTCAGAAAGCTGATCCCGTTTTTGTTC
>JAOZLU010000919.1 GCA_029934695.1 Desulfobacterales bacterium
ATTCTCGGAAGATATGATTCGTTATTAAAAAAAGACACATAAACTTCTTCAGGAACTGCATTGCTGTCGGGATTGGTCACTGATACTGCTCCGACCTGGGTGACCAGTTTAATGGTCAGGTTTCGGTCCTGTTTTTTTTCAATTGTTGCCACACCGTTTGCCTGCTCAGTCTCATCAGGAAACGAATGATGCACCAGCAGGGCCATGCCAGCTTCATCCTCGTCAAGCTTATGTCTGAGACGCTCAATAAATGCATTATCATTATAAAAACTTGCAAAGACCTTGCGAATTGCGCGGAATACGCCTCGTTCCTTTTCTTTTGAAGGATCGCAGATGCTCGGTCCGGTGTCATCCTCATCCAGATCATCGGCAAGGCAGCCGCTGAAACTGTCATACAGACCTGCCCCGGTGAAATGCTCACTGTCTTCCACATTGGTGGAACTTCGGAAACGGATCTTTTTCTGAATATCAAAGCCGTATCGGACATCTTGCAGAACAGATATGACAGCCTGCTTTTGCGTATCAGTAAAATTTGTCATATCCTTGTCCTTAAACATATCACGAATGCTGTCCAGCTTTTCTGACAGCACTGCCATATCCGGCGGATAAGTAATCCCTGCAAGCCGGCTTCTGATTTCCTCCTGAAAGGTTTTGCCGGTTTCAAGATTCTGACTGAGAAACTCATTCCACAGGTTAAACGAGATGGCTGCGGAAACAGGTGAGTTATCCGGGATGGTTCTGCGGAGAAATCCGAAGTTGCCGGCTTTTCCGCCGAAATACCGGATGTCTGCCTGTGTGAGAGTGTCAGTTGGCGAGCTGTATGTGCTGTATTGGGCCATTGGCTGAATATTGAGTTCCCGGGGATTTTTCAATGCAAGGATTTCACTGACTGTTTCTTCATTCAGAACATCCTCAGCATCTGTCAGATGTACAGATTTGAAAGAATAGGAAGACGGATAGTCATAAGCACGAAAAGCTGTCCTGCGCCCCACAAGCTCCATGGCCAAGGCTGCATCATCATCAAGCCTGAGATAAGCAAACGGGATTCCATAGTTGCCTGCCAGGATTGCCACATGTGAGTTCGGAGTGGACGGTGACAGCGATATGATGCCTGCAAGAAAAGGTATTTCTGACGGAACCCCGTCTGTGAGAAGAATGTCCTCCGGGCTGAGTTCACCGCTGAGATATGCGTCATTAATCGCACTGCCTTTGACATATACAAGTTTGCCCAAGGCCCATCCCTGTGAATAGCAGACATTGGTCTCAGCCCACCTGTCCGGCGAACTGACAGTAATTCCCTGTGATTCAAAGTATTCCATATTCTGTTCTGCCACAGGAGCCTGGTTATATGTTGGAAAATAGTATGCTTTCACTGCCGGCTCCGTATTAATGGCAGAGCGTACCAGATTGAAGTGTCTCACCACAGCATCAGGGGCAAGATGATCGTCTCCGACAAACTGAATGCCGCACTCATTAACCTGTGAGCCGGATACAGGTATGATAACTGCCCCGAGAACAGCTTTTTGTCCTTCTGTGTAAAGCGTAATCTTGTTGAAATCATCATGGCTGAGACCCAGAAAAGGATCAAGCAGCTCTGTTGCAAAATCATAGTGAAAATCGTATTTGTTGCTCTTTTGAAAATAAACCTTGTCAGGATCGCACAGGAGGATTGTGAATTTGACCCAACTGGTATTTTCAGAATTTGTTCCATATTTCAGAAATGGATCATAATATGAGTCAATGGTATTTTTCCAGTCAGAAGACGGGGTGACAGTGCATTGCGAGTGTGAAGAGGGGACTGATATCATAAATATCAGAGCCGTTATTATTGTTGCAACTGAAAATCGGATTCCATAACTGGTTCTTTTTTGTGTCATTTTTTTTTATTCTCCTTAATATTTTAATATCGACAGGCATCAAAATTTCCAATATACTTGATTCTGACGGCCGGCTTTCAGGGCCGTAGCCGTCTGAAATCACTCGGAACTACAAAAAACCGTCAGAATCACCAATATACTGACACACAAAAAGGAATTTTCTTTCATTTGGGTGTAATTTTTTTTCAGAAATACAGAAAT